>JBEKWD010000052.1:0-9535 GCA_049513435.1 Steroidobacteraceae bacterium
AGATTCAGCACGCCCAGCGTGCCCTTCCACGTGCCCTCGCCGACGAACAGCACCATGCGATTGCGCCAATGGGGCGCGACGATCGCTATCGAATGCGTGCCCAGGAAGACTATCAGTCCTGCGATCAGCATCAGCATCGTATAATCCTCGCATTCAGGCGGTCGCGGCCTATATTGCGCCATGCTGCGATCAATATCGAAGTAGAGGAGAGCATCGACATGCGAGCTCGTATCGGTCTGCAATCCGCGATCGCAGCTGCGCTGCTGGCAACGTGCACACTGTCCGGCGCGATGAGCGCCGCGTTCAGCATCGAAAGCCCATCCATCAAGCCCGGCGGAGCGTTGTTAAGCGCGCAGGTGTTCAACGGCATGGGCTGCAGCGGCAAGAACATATCCCCGGCGTTGCAATGGAAGGATGCTCCCAGCGGGACCAGGAGTTTTGCGGTGACCCTGTACGACCCTGATGCGCCGACCGGCTCGGGCTGGTGGCACTGGGTCGTATACAACATTCCGGCCGCCGTCACTGCACTGCCCGAACATGCCGGCGATGCCACCGGACAGCTATTGCCGCCCGGGGCCCTGCAGGGTCGCACGGATTTCGGCACACCAGGCTTCGGCGGCGCATGTCCGCCACCCGGTGACAAGCCGCATCGCTATATCCTCACCGTATACGCGCTGAAGACGGAAAAGATCGATGTGCCCGCCGACAGCGGCCCGGCCATGGTGGGCTTCATGCTGCATGCCAATGAGCTTGCCAAGGCCAGCATCACGGCCCATTACGGGCGCTGAAAACCGGCTGCGCTCGAGCTGCGCTTAGAACAGCGACAGCACGCCAGGCTGCACGTCCACGAGCCGCGCTGCGGGGGAATCGCTGCGCACCAGACCGCCGACCCGCACGCCCAGCAGGCGCAGCCGCCGCTCCAGCGGCGCGCGCTTGAGGCATTGGCCGGCCGCGCGCCGAATCTGCGCCGCATCACAGGTATAGCCGGCGATGGTCAGGTCGCGTGTCGTGCGTTGGAAATTGTCGTAACGCAATTTGACGCCGATGACCCGACCGACGTAGCCGTGGCGTTGCAGATCCTGCGCGAGTTGCTCACAAAGCTGCGTAAACAGTGCGCGCAGCTCGGCCCGATCGCGCACCGCGTGCAGGTCGCGCTCGAACGTGGTCTCGCGACTCATCGACACCGGCTCGCTGTCGGTGACGACGGGCCGATCGTCCCAGCCCCAGGCCGACTCGTACATCCAGGATCCATGATTGGGGCCGAAATTGTGCATGAGCCAGTCGCGCTCGCAATGCGCGAGCTCGCCGATCGTGCGGATGCCGAGCTGCTCGAGCCGCGCCGAAGCCTTGGGCCCGATGCCGTTGATCTTGCGGCAGGCCAATGGCCAGATCTTCGGCGCGAGCTCGGACTCATACAGCACCGATACGCCATTGGGCTTGCGAAATTCGCTCACCATCTTGGCCAGCAGCTTGTTGGGCGCCACGCCGATCGAGCAGCTCAGACCCGTTTGCGCCTGAATGGCCGCCTGGATGCGCAGCGCCAGCGCGCGCCCGCCTTCGGCCTGCCCGTCCTCAGCCTGCGTGAAATCAACATAGACCTCATCGATGCCGCGGTCCTCGATGCTCGGACTGAACTGTGCGACCACGGCTTTGAACGTTCGCGAGTATTTGCGGTACTCGTTGAAATCCGCGGGCAGCAGGATGGCGTGCGGGCACAGCTGCGCCGCCTGCATGATACCCATGGCCGAATGCACACCGAATTCGCGCGCCTCATAGCTGGCCGTGGTGACGACGCCGCGGCCTGCATAGTCGCGCACTAGCGCGAACTGCGCGCGCCGGTGCGCCGCGAGCTCGCTGCGGCTGCCGCCAATCACCACCGGCTGCCCGCGCAGCTGCGGATAGCGCAACAGCTCCACCGAGGCATAGAAGGCATCCATGTCCAGGTGCGCGATGCGTCGGATCGCAGAGTTTGACTCAGCGCTCATCGCGTATGCGCTTGCACTGCCTCATGAGGGCTCCAGAACGCGCCCTGGCTCGCGGGGGAGCGCGTGGCCTCGATCATAAATTATTGCGGCGGCGATTTTGGCGGCAATTGTGCTGCCGGATCGCTCGACATAAGATCCTCGCCTCAAGATCCCCGCTTAGAGCAGAACCAGGAGCATTTCCAATGAAGCCGCTTCACTCCGCACTGACCGCACTGGCCCTGACAGCCGCGCTGAGCGCCTCAGCGCTGGCAGCGCCAGTGACCTATGTGCCCGATCCCAACCACACTTTTGTGCGCTTCTCGTACAGTCACCTCGGGTTTACGACCCAGGAGTCGCGTTTCGACAAGACCACCGGCACGGTGAGTCTCGATCCGGCGACCAAGGGCGCATCGATAGATCTCGTGATCGACACCAAATCTGTCGATACCGGCTCGGAGCTTTTCAACGGCCACATCCAGGGCGCCGATTTCCTGGACACTGCGGACTTTCCGACCGCCACGTTCAAGTCGACCTCCATCCGCTTCGATGGCGACGCGCCAGCCAGCATCAATGGCGTGCTCACGGTCAAGGGCGTCTCCAAGCCCGTGACCCTGACGGTGACGTCCTTCAAGCACGCGCCGAACATGCAAAAGAAAGATGCGATCGGCGCCAACGCCACGACCACGCTCAAGCGCAGCGACTTCAAGATGGATAAGTACGTGCCGCTCGTCAGCGATGACGTCACCGTGACGATCGCGATCGAGGCCGCTGCGCAGTCGCCGTAGAGCCGCGCGGCGGCGCTCGCCATCAGTCGACCTGCAGTACGATCTTGCCGATGTGAGCGCCGCTCTCCATGAGCTGATGAGCCTGCGCGGCCTGCGCCAGCGGCAGCACCTGACAAATGATCGGCGCGCAGCGGCCGGCCGCCAATATCGGCCATAGGCGCGAGCGCAGCTCGCGCGCGATCGCCGCCTTCTCGCTGGAGGTGCGCGGCCTGAGCATCGAGCCCATGATCGATGCGCGCCGCTCCATCAGGCGCGCGAGATGGAACTTCTCCACGACCGCCCCGCCCATCGAGCCGATGATCACAAGGCGGCCGTCTTTGGCAAGACAACCGAGATTGCGCTCGAAATAAGGCGCGCCGACCATATCGAGTATCACATCGACGCCGCGCCCTTGGGTACGCTCGGCGATCAACGTCTCGAACGCCTGCTCGCGATAGTTGATGGCCAGCTCGGCGCCCAATTCAATGCAGGCGGCGATCTTCGCGGCAGTGCCGGCCGTCGTGAACACGTGCGCGCCGAATTCGCGCGCCAGCTGTATCGCCGTCGTGCCAATGCCACTGCTGCCGCCGTGAATCAGCGCGCTCTCGCCCGAGCGCAGGTGCGCCATCTGGAACAGGTTGGCCCAGACCGTAAAGAGCGCTTCGGGCAGCGCGGCGGCGCGCACGGCATCAAAACCGTCTGGCCAGGGTAGAACCTGGCCGAGCGGCACGCTGCAGTACTGCGCGTAGCCGCCGCCGTTGGTCAGAGCGCAGACTCGGTCCCCCGCGGCCATGCCCTGCGCCTGAGCTCCCACGACGGCGATCTCGCCTGCGATCTCCAGCCCGAGTATCGGGCTGGCATCGGCGGGCAGCGGGTAGCGCCCCTGCCGTTGCAATATATCCGGACGGTTGACACCCGCTGCCTGCACGCGAATCAACACTTCCAGCGGCCCCGGCTGAGGCACATCGGCCTCGACCCAGCGCAAGACTTCGGGTCCTCCTGCGCCCGCGCACTCAATCCGATGCATGCGTGTGGGTACTGTCACGCTGTACGCTCCTGCTAGACCAGAAAAGGAATGAGCGCCCAGCTCGAGCGGCGATAGTCTGCGTAGGCCGCGCCAAAGTGCTGCTCGAGGCGGCGCTCCTCGAGACGAATTTTGCGCCAATACGCCACCAGCACGAGCGCCAGACCGATCAGGCCGCGCCACTGTCCAAGCGCGAGCGCAGAGCCGCAGAACGCGAGCAGCAATCCGGTGTAGATCGGATGCCGGATCCAACGATAGGGGCCGGAGCGTACGATCTCATGCCCCTGCTTGAGTGTGACCGTGCCGCTCCAGTTGCCGCCCAGCTGCACGCGCGCCCACACGCTGAACGCCAGCCCCGCCACGACCAGCCCGGTACCGATGCCAAACAGGATCCAGCTCTGCTCGATCCACTGCGCACCGAGCCATCCGGGCATCGCCGGCAACACCAGCAGATAGAACGCCACGATCACGGGCACGCGGTGCGACGCGCGAGAGAGGTTGGACTCGCGCCACGCCACCGGCTTCACGCGGCGGGCGGCGATCACCCAGTAGATCACCCAGGCGAACCAAAGTGCAGGTATCAGAGCTCTTGCGGCTAATGTCATGGTAACTGGGCCCGGTAGGATTCGAACCTACGACCAAGGGATTATGAGTCCCCTGCACTAACCGCTGTGCTACAGGCCCGCCGGCGAGCCCGAAGTCTACCTCATCGCCCGACGGCGGCGATCAGGCCGCGGCCAGGAACGCCTCGCAGCTCCCGCGGGCGGGATCCTTATCCGGGATTTTGACGCATATCTGCTGCATGTGCGCATGCAAAGACTGCAGCACATTGTCGTAAGCGCCCTTGGCGCCTTGGTTCCAGGCTCGCAGTTCCTGATCGAGCCGTTCGAGTCGGACGCGCGCGCGCAGGTAAATACGATCCTGTCCGTCCAACTCGCTCAACACGGCGGCGCCCGCATCCGCAATGCGCTGCGTGTCCTTGGGGGTCATGCGCAACAGCCCACTCACATAGAGCGAGCCCCATTGGAAGCGCGTCGCGGCACCCTGCGATTCGTGGTAGGCCTGATCAAGCAATGCGAGCGCTTCGTCCTTGTGTCCCATCTTCTCGGCGATGGCCGCCAGATCGGCCTTGTAATAGTAGGGCGCACTCGCGCGTCCGATCTCGGCTTGCGCAATCTGGTAGGCGTCAGGATAGTCGCCAATATCCTCGAGGATAGTGAGCGCCGCGTCGACGAGCCCGGAGCGCACGTAAGGATTCTGCTCAGTGCTGAGCGCCGCGTCGATGCGCTCGTGCGCGGCCGCGAGCTCGCCCTTCGGCAACGGCGCCTTGGGCTTGCCAAGATCCTTGAGCGCACGCAACTTGGAATCAATGAAGCCGAGCTGATCGGCCAGCGCAAAACGCTGATCGTTGGCCGCCGTATTCATCGCGGCGACATAGTGCTCGAGAATTGGCGATGCGAAAGCCGCGCCGCGCAGAGCGACAGCCTTGAAGAAACTGTCATCAAGCATACCCAGGGCACCGGCGGCGCTCGCAGCGAGCTCGGGTTGCGAGAGTATGAGCGCGACCTGGTCCTCGAGCCCCGAGAGCAGCGGCGAAGCTTGCGCTTTGGGTTGATCGAGCGCCTCGGACTGCGCGTCTGCAGCGTAGTAGGCAGCGTACACAGTCAGGTCGGCGCGCTCGAGCTCGGCGTTTCGCGGGCATTGCGTAGCGGCCGCCATCAGCGCCGTGGCGCGCTCCTGATAACCGCTGGGCTCGAGCGGGTCGAGCTCCCAGGAGTTGTAGGCCAGGCGGCTGCACTCGCGCATGCTGAGGGCTTTGCCATCGACCGCCGACTGCAACAGCACACCGACCGGCGCAATGGACTCGAGTGCCAGGTCGAGCACGGCGGCGTATTGCGCCACGTCCCGACCGGCGCCGAGTCGCATGATCTCGTTGCGCTCCGGATCGAGCACGATCAGGGTCGGATAGCCCTCAATATGAAAGGATTCGCCCCACTTCTGTGCACCATCATCATCGCCGTCCAGATAGACCGGCAGAAACAGCCTGGATTGAGCGATGAAATCCGGGCGCGAGAAAACCGTGGATTTCAACGTATGGCAG
Source organism: Steroidobacteraceae bacterium (assembly GCA_049513435.1). Lineage (GTDB taxonomy): Bacteria > Pseudomonadota > Gammaproteobacteria > Steroidobacterales > Steroidobacteraceae > FEN-1191. Next base: position 5,854 of record JBEKWD010000052.1, read on the forward strand.
AAGGGACACCATTCCGCGCCCCAATAGATCAGCACGGGCCGATTCTCTCGCTTGGCGACAATGAATGCCCCCTCCAGGCTGCCGTCGAACCATGCAATATCGGGCGGCTCGTTGGCGTGGGTGGCGTGCGTGGCGCGCAGCGGCTGCGGCTTATGGCAGCCGGCCAGCAGCAGCAGCAGCAGGCCCACACAGGTCAAATGTCGGTACATATCGAAAGCCTCCACATCCGCCGCGCCTACGTCAAGGAAAGTTAAAATACTGTAACGTTCGTTAATCGACACAGCTGACACGGAGTGCCTATGCAACTGTACTACGCTCCCGGCGCCTGCTCTCTGGCCTCGCACATCGCGCTGCAGGAATCCGGGCTGCCCTACCAGACGGTGCGCGTGAATCTGCGCGACAAGCTCACCAGCGATGGGGTGGATTACAACACCATCAACCCCAAGGGCTACGTGCCGGCCCTCAAGCTCGACAACGGCGAGGTGCTGACCGAGGGTCCAGCACTGCTCGCATACATCGGCGAGCTGCAGCCCACGCGCAAATTGATCGCCGCCCCAGGCACCATAGAGAATTATCGCGTGCGCGAATGGCTGGTATTCATAGGCACCGAGCTGCACAAGACTGTGGGGCCGCTGTTCAACCCAAAGACGCCGGAGGCCGCAAGGACGCTCGCCCTCGAAGCCCTCAAGCGCCGCCTGGGCTATGTCAATGACGCGCTCGCCAGTCGTCCCTATCTGATCGGCGAGAGCTTTTCGGTTGCCGACGCTTACCTCTTCACCATTCTGACCTGGCTGCCGGGCCTGGGCGTGGAGCTCGTGCCGTGGCCGAACCTGCAAAGTTACTACGAGCGCGTGCGGGCACGTCCTGCCGTGCAGACGGTGCTGAAAGCTGAGGGGCCATCGCATTAGGTAGTCAGTTTATTTGGCGAACATCTCCTTGACGCCGCCGGAGATCAGCACCGATATATCGAGCAACACGCGTGGCAGCGCCAGTCCGCCAGGTGAGGCGAGGTACTTCGACTCCCAGACCGGATTGAACTTGGCCTTGTAGCGGCGCAGCCCATCAAAGTTATAGAAGTGCTCGCCATAGCGGAATACGAAGTTACCGACGCGATGCCAGGCTGGGGCGAGTGGGTGCTGCTCGAGACCGGCGAGCGGAGCCATCCCGAGGTTGAACCAGCGATGTCCCTGCGCGCGACCCCAAAGCATGAGCTCCACGAACAGAAAATCCATGGCCCCGCGCGGCGCATCCGGACCGAAGCGCATGAGGTCCACCGCGACCTCCTCGCAGTCACCGGAGACCCAGAGGCTTGCGAAGGCCACCGGCTCATCAGCGCAGCTGACCACCGCTACCGAAAATTGGCTGATGTACTCCTCACTGAAAGCGCCAACCGAGAAGCTCTTCTCCGCGACCGCCTTCTCGCGCAGCCAGGAATCTGAAACCGTACGCAGCTTCGGCAGCCACAGTGGCAACTGCTGCGGGCTCAGTACCTGGAAGCTCGCGCCATCGCGCTGCGCCCGGCGCCGCTGCGTGCGCAGCTCAGCACGCGCGCTGCCTTCGAGTGAAAAATCCGTCAGAGACACGCGCGCCTCCTCGCCGATTTTCATCACCGCAAGCCCGAGATCGACATAGAGCGGCAGCTGCTCGGCAGTCGCCTGATAGAAGACAGTCCAGCCGCCATGCCGGTCCGACAGCTCACGAAAACGCCAGACGAGCTCCTCCTGGCCTGCACGCGCGCCGATCGGATCACCGAGCGCGACCCAACTGCGCCCATTGATCTGATACATGAGGAAAGAGTCCCCAGCAGCGCTGAACAGCAGGCGCTTATCGCCGCTGAGGGCGGCATTCGCGAGCGCCTGCGAACAGCGGCCGATCAGCGCGCGCACCCGAGCCATATCGGCCTGCGAAGCGACGCCGGGTTCCGGCCGCGCCGGACGCAGCAGGTTCGCGGTCAGAAACGCTGCAGCCAGCAACACCACGAGCAGCGAGGCGCGCAGCATGCGTGGCGCGTCCGCCTCGAAAGCGAACGTCCACCAAAGCGAATGCGAGTAGTCGACGTGGCGGTAGGCGAAGAAGCCGATCCACACGGCCGTGGCGATCACGATCGCAAGGCTCACGATCCAGGCCGGCGTGAAACGCTGCGCCATGATTTGAGCGGGACGATAGAACGCGCGCCGCCCGAGCCACAGCACCGCGAGCACCAGCCCCAGAATGAAGGCCTGCTCGAACTCCAAGCCGCGCAGCAGCGCGGCGATCATGCCGGCCACCAGCAGCCACACCGTCAGCTGATAGGCCGCGGCCAGGCGGCGGAACAGCGCGCGCGCCAGGATCAGCAGCGCCAGCCCGATGATGCTCGAGGCCAGATGCGAGGCCTCGAGCACGACCAGCGGCAGTACGTCGCGCAGTACGGCCAGGCGCCGATCGATCGAGGGCGTCGCGCCCGTCACCAACAAGGAAAAACCCGCGACAAAGACCAGCGCGCCGCTGACCTGCGGCACGATCGGTGCGATATAGGCAGCCGCAAGCCGCTCAATACGCGCCAAGGCGGGACGCTGCGAGCGCAGCTCCTGTCCACCGAACAAAATGGCCGCTCCCAGCAGCGGCAGCAGGTAATAAATTCCACGCCAGGCGAGCAACGAGCCGACCAGCTGATCGGCCGGCAGGCCCGGCAGCGCCAGCACCAGCAAGGACTCGAAGACGCCAAGCCCGCCAGGCACGTGACTGATGACCGCTGCGCTCATCGCGATCGAATAAGCACCCGCAAACGCGATTGGGCTTACGCCGCTGCCCGCGGGCAACAGCAACCACAGTACGAATGCCGAGACCGACAGATCGATCACCGCGAGCGCGATCTGCGGAAGTGCGATCGAGGGGCGGGGCGTGCGCAATGACCAGCTGCCCAATTCAATACCCTCGGGCCCAAACAATGACCACAGCAGGTAGAGGCCGACCATCCCCAGCAGCAGCACGCCCAGGACCAAAACGAGCTCGTGGTTCAGATGCAGAGTCTGCACCCCCTGCTCTGGCGCGCTGATGAAGGACACACCCGCCAGTGCGGCCAACCCGATCGCGGTGGTCACGCCGCAGAAACCCGCGACCGTCGCGACGTCCGCGGCGCTCAAGCCGGCCGAGGAATACAGCCGATAGCGCACCGCAGCCCCCGTGAAGGCGGCGATGCCGAAGTTATGACCGAAGGAATAGGCGATGAAGGCGGTCAATGCCGTGCGCCCATAGGACACGGCTTTGCCGAGGTAGCGCAATGCCAGCACATCGTAGAAGCCGAGCAACCAGTAGCTCAGCGCGGTGCTCAGCATCGCGCCGAGCAGCGCCGCGGACGGAATGGCGCGCAGATGCGCGAGCATGCTGCTGAAGCGAAATTCCGCGAGCTGACGGCGCAGCCCGACCGCGACGATCGCGAAGATCAGCAGAGTAATGCCAGGCAACAGCCAGCGTCGCCACAATTCGCGCAGGCGCTGCGTGGCTTGCACCTTTGGTGTCGCGCTCATAGCGGAGCGCTCAGGCTGCGCGCTTGCCAGTGAGCGCCAGTGCCACCGTGCACCAGCCGCCGAGCAGCGCCAAGCCGCCGATCGGCGTGAGCACCCCGAGCGCTCGCGGGGCTCCCGCCAGCAGCACATACAGGCTGCCTGAAAACAGCACGATGCCGCAGAACATCAGCCAGCCC
>JBEKWD010000053.1:0-10972 GCA_049513435.1 Steroidobacteraceae bacterium
GTCGCGCTCCTCGCCCATTCTGGGCGCGCTTCCGCGTAAATCTGTTCATGTCGGCACGGTGGCTTCTCCGGCGCTGACTTTGCTGCGCGAATGGTTGAGCCCCTTCGCAGTCGCCCTGAGTCTTGCGGCATGCATGCTGCTTTGTAGCCAGACGCCCTCCCCAAGGTATGCCGCGCTGGGTCTGCTCGCGTTTTTGCTATCCCGACAGGCCTTTCGCCCACTGGATTCACAGATCTGTCACAGCGTCGGCCTGCCAGCGAAGGCAAAGCTTTGGCACTTGCTGGTCGGCTGGGGCGTCGTGCTCACCGAGCTGACGATCGCCGCAATTCTGCTAAACCTCGCTGACCTGTATCCGCGGCATTTGCTCTTCTGGTGGTTTGGGCTGACGCCGATCGCACTGCTGCTGGCCAATCACTGCGCTGAGCGTCTGGCCAAATATGGGGGCTTTGCGACCCGGCGCCACGTCGTCATCGGCGCCGATGGTGTCGGCGCGGAACTCGCTCGACGCATTCAGCGCGGTTCTGGTCCCGATCAGTTCATGGGCTTTTTCGACTTCCGCAGCCCCGAGCGACTGCCGGATGCCGCGCGCCCGCACTTCGCGGGTCATTGTCGCCAATTGGCGACATTTGTGCGCGAGCACACGATCCACGCCATCCACATCGCGTTGCCGCTATCCAATGCACCGCGCATCGAGGAACTGCTGCGCGAGCTTCGCGATACCACGGCCTCGGTGTATTTCGTGCCTAATGTGTTTGCTTTCGATCCAATCCAGCCGCACTGCGTCGACATCAACGGTATGGCGGTGGTGTCGATCTGCGATACACCCTTCCACGGCATGAACGGCATACGCAAGCGCGGCATGGACCTGCTGCTCGGCGCCGGCGCACTGCTGTTCGCTTGGCCGCTGCTGCTGCTGCTCGCGCTGATGGTGAAGCTCTCATCGCCTGGGCCGGTGTTCTTCAAGCAGCGCCGATACGGCCTGAATGGCGAGGAGATCGTGGTCTACAAGTTTCGGACCATGACGGTCTGCGAGGATAGCGAGCGAATCTCACAGGCGGTGCGCTGCGATGCGCGCGTGACACCGATCGGCCGGCTGCTACGGCGCAGGTCCTTGGACGAGCTACCGCAGATCTTTAACGTGCTGGCCGGCCAGATGAGTTTCGTCGGTCCGCGCCCGCACGCGGTGGCTCATAACGAGCAATACCGGCGTCTGATCAGCGGCTACATGATTCGGCACAAGATTCGGCCCGGCATTACCGGCTGGGCCCAGGTCAACGGCCACCGCGGGGAGACCGACACGCTGGAGAAGATGCGCGGACGGGTCGAGTGCGACCTGGAATACCTGAAAAACTGGTCCGTGTGGTTGGACCTCAAGATCATCTCGAAAACCGCTCTGATGGTTTTCAGCGATCGGAACGCATATTAAGCGGCCATACGAACAGGGCCTTTTCGCTCTCGGCCGGTGCCGGTAGCGCCGGTAGCGTACTGCGCACGTTCAAACACGTCTCTTACCACCTGGGCCTGACGCCCAGCATGTGCGCCAGAAATTCGTGTGTCATGGGAAACTCGTCTGAACCCACTCGCTCGCGGGTCATCAGCAGCCAACGCGCCAAGCGCGCTTCCGCGGAATGGAAACGGTTACACGCAGCCGTTTGCGAAATTTGCGCCATCAAGGCGTAGGTATATCGGTGCAGCGCTTGCTGCAAGCGTAAGTTTCGGGCGAATGCGACGCGAAAAGGCCCGGACGCAATGCGCAGCGCATCGCCGCCACCCTGCACCAATGCGCGCACGCCTGAGACGCCCATGCCCAGAATGAAAGGCATCCCCACCATACCTTCATTTCCAACCATGCCAACTTCAAGCGTGCGCCGCTTATCAACCGCGGTGAGCAAGGAGACTAAACAATCAATAGGGAAGTAGACATGTTTGATTGTTTCTCCGGGTTCATAAAGCACTTGGCCGAATTCTAGCGCTACTGGATCGAGCTCAGAGCGCAGGCGCCCGTACTCCTTCGTCGAAAGGCTTGCGAGCACTCGATTCTTAGCCGGGCTTCGGTCAATCATGTTGCTGCGAGCGGTCCGACGATGGCCCTACAGACGACGGCCTTGAATGAGCTGAATTACAATCACCACGATCGCGATGACCAACAGGATATGAATGAATCCGCCCATGGTGTATGAGCTGACCAATCCCAAGAGCCAAAGGATGATCAATATGACTGCAATGGTGTAGAGCATAGACTGAACCTTACTTAGCGTTTGGCCGCGACACGCATCTCAACCGCGCAATTCTTGCATCCGCGCGATTAATCGTCTGTACGGCAACACACCGATACGATGGACGCTCAGGTACCCACGCGTAAATCGGGATAATCTCTAAAGCTGCTGGCGCCGGAGCCTAGACCCAGGTTTTGCGCGAAACGAGCGATCAACTCATCCACGGGATCGGGGGTCGTGAGCAGACGCAGTTGTAGGGACGTCAGATATTGATATCGGGTTTGCGGAAGGGAAGCTCCTTCCAACTCTTCAATGGCAACGGCCATGGCACGCACGACACCATGGGCTCCAATCGCCGAGTAAATAATACTTAGGTAACGCAGTGCGTCGATCGCGCCCGCGCCAAGATGTTCGATAACCCTGCGCGCTGAGATCGCACTCCAGAACTCGCATGCTAGAAACAGCGCGCGCTCGGCTAGGGAAAACTGCACGCCACGTTTAGCAGCTTTCTCAAAGGTCGATACTAGACTTGCGCTCGCCAGGGGAAGAGATCCTTGCCATCGGTCCATTGGCTGCACACTCCCTTAAGATTACTAAGTAACGCCAACAAACACCGACAGGCCAGCGCCCGACCCACGAGCCTGCTGTCTGCAGATCGGGCGGTCTGTACGCTACCGAACATGGAATCTGGCCGTCGCTGTTTGCAGTCAGGTGTCGTTGAGTAGCTTTCATTGCAGAGGCTGTAACTCATCCGCCCATACCCGAAAGCCCTCGAGCAGGTTCGGGCCAAAGGTCATGCTGATGGCAACGTCGGCCGCGTCGCGCCCTCTTGCGATCAGCACACGGCCGACGCGCGGTGCGTTATTGCGTGGGTCGAACGTGTACCACGCATCACCGATATACGCCTCAAACCAGCCTGCGAAATCCATCGGGGCCGCCATGGGCGGAACCCCAATGTCGCCCAGATACCCAGTGCAGTAGCGAGCAGGAATGTTCACGCATCGACACAGGGCGACCGCCAAATGAGCGTAATCCCGGCAAACGCCTCGTTGTTCGTAGAACGCCTCGGAGGCGGTTCTCGTTGAGCGCGCGAACTGATAACCGAATTCAATGTGCTGATGAACAAAATCGCAAATTGCCTGCACCCGCAGCCATCCCGGCATCGAGTCGCCGAAGAGATTCCACGCGACGGCAGACAAATTCTCGGTATCGCAATAACGGCTGGCGAGCAGATAGACTAATGTTTCTTCTGGCAGTAATTCGACTGGATGCTGCCGTGCATTCGAAACGACCGGTTCAGCCAAGCCACAATCGTTGACGATGGCGTCGGCACTGACGCGCAGGCGCCCGGGTGGCGCGACGAGGCGAGTGCACCAGTTACCAAACCCGTCGCGATACAACGTCAGCGGTACCCAAGGATCAGTCAGCAAGTTGTCCGCGCGCACGAGATCCGCGGCCCGGGTGTGGTGAATATTCAAGTTCAAGATCATCGGCGTCGGTTGTGGGCATCTAAATATCAGCTCGTAGCCAACTTGTATCTGCACAAAAGACACCTGCGCCGTGGGTCATACGCGGCCCAACCGCGGGCCTGAAAAAAGCCCGGTGCATGGTGCACCGGGCCGTTATCAATCAACCTTAGCTTTTGATCTTTGAGATCTTCGAGCCTTCAAGCGACAGGTCGCCGATCAAGCCCTTTTCAGCAAAAACAAAGCCGAGAATCGGCTTCTGCTGCGTCTGCGTGTCGTAACTGCCGCTGGCACCACCGGAAACCACGGTGATTCCCGCGTCCGCGCCAATGGACCAATCCCCGCTGGAAGTAAACTTGTCGAGCGAGTCTTGCGTCATGAACATGATGACTTCACTGTGCTTGGCCAGTCCGAGCGTCAAGCCAACCGATGCGGATCCTACGCTGTAGAAGCCGACCGTCTTGCCATTGACCTGCAGGGCGCCTTCGCCATACTCGCCACCGACACCGATGCCGCCCTTCGTGACGCGGGGAAACACCAGTACGCCTGCGGCCTTATTGCCCAGGGTTATGTTCTCGGGGTTGAGATTATCGAACTGAACCAGGGTTGCGGACACTCGCCGGTTGATCTGCGTCTTGGTGGCAGCGAGTGAAGTCGCGCTCGTCGCTAAGGCGGCGGCCGCGAGGATAGTTGTGGTTAGGGCAATTTTCATATTCATAAGTTAGCTCTATCGTTTGATTGGAGTCAGGGTTGTGGAGCCAGATCACTGATGATCGTGGCAGGGTGATATGGCGATACCACGTCGTGGTTCATGCCAGTGGCCCAATCTACTTCCATCAATGCGCCCGGTCTGTACGTCAACGTACGCCAGGGGACGGCTAATTTGGGCCGATACGTACGTCAACGCACAGACTCGAGCGCTCCCCAGGGGAGATAAACCGCTCATTCGAGGCGCGGCGGCCTCCCCGCTTCATTTATGTTCGAATCCGCACACAGGCTCCGTGCGCACGTGTACAGTGACGGTATGGCAACTGTCAGGGTGCCCCAGGTCAAGAAAGCGTCGCCGACCACGGGCCGACCTCTAAATGCGAGCCCCGCGCGCCAAAGCCCGCGTCAGAACCATCTGCTCGATGCCTTGCCTGCGAGCGACTTCGAACGCATCGTCGCGGACCTGGAACTGGTGTCGCTGAAGCTCGGCGAAGTTCTCTACGAGCCGGGCATCCCGCTGCGATACGTGTATTTTCCGACCACAGCCATCGTCTCCTTGCTCTATGTCATGGAGGACGGGGCATCGGCGGAAATAGCGATCGTCGGTAACGAGGGTATCCTCGGCATCGCCTTATTTATGGGCGGTGAAACCACCCCCAGTCGTGCCGTCGTTCAAAGCGCCGGGTACGGTTATCGTCTGAAGGCGCAATTGCTGAAAGATGAGTTTGGGCGATTCGGTCCGTTTCTGCGCTTGTTGCTGCGCTACACCCAGGCGCTCATCACGCAGATGGCACAAACTGCTGTGTGTAATCGGCATCACTCGGTCGATCAGCAACTGTGCCGCTGGCTGCTGTTGAGCCTGGATCGCTTGTCATCGAGCGAGCTGTCCATGACGCAGGAATTGATCGCGAACATGTTGGGAGTGCGCCGCGAAGGCGTGACCGAGGCCGCCGGTAAGCTGCAGCTGGCCGGACTGATTCAGTACCGCAGAGGAAAGATCACCGTGCTGAATCGGCGGCGCCTTGAGGCGCGCTCCTGTGAGTGCTACCAGGTGGTCAAGACGGAATTCGATCGTCTCCTGCCTTACGTCGCTGCTTAGTTCTAAAGACTGGGCCCGATGGCAACTTGCCCATCACAGAATCCGGCTGAACCAGAACAGCGACAGCCCTGCAGAAAAGAGCACCATCAGTGACGCCAAGGCCGTGAAGTAAGATGTGATTTCGCTTTCCTTGGTCTCGGTCACGACGCTCGTGGACAGGAGCTTATAGACGGCCTCCAGCTCCTCGGCGCTGGAAGCCTTGTAATACTGGGCGTGCGTCATGTCGGCGATGCGCTTGAGCGAGGTCTCATCGAGCTGCGCGCGCCAGCGCCGTCCGCCGAATCCCACTACGTCCCCGCCGGTCGTGCCGAAGCCGACCGTGAAGACGCGCACGCCATGGTTGGCGGCCTGACGCGCGGCCTCGATCGGATCCGGACCGGCGTTGGTCGCCCCATCGGTGAGTAGGATGATCACCGAGGACTTGTCGGAGCCGGGCGCGACCAGGAGCGGCTTCTTCTTCACCAGCTCCCCCAGCGGGGTGCCCTGATTCAGCAGAGCGTTGAAGGCCGGATCGAGGGCATCGCCATGGTCAGCGAATGGGTTGACCGAAAAATCTTCGTCGGGGAACAGGGTTGCCAGCGATGTGAGGATGCCGGAACCCACCGCGGTGCCACGCTGCAATTGGAAGCGATCGATCGCGGCATACAGACTGGTGCGATCGGTAGTCGGAGACTGGACCAGAAAGGCGCTGGAGGCGAACGCGACGATCCCGATGCGCGTCTCCTTCGGCAGCTGCGCGATGTAGGACTTGGCGGCGGCCTGCATGGCCGCGACTCGCGAGGGCTTGACGTCCGTGGCACGCATGCTGCCGGAAACGTCCATCGTGAGCATCACGGTCGATTTGTGAGAGCTCACATTCATCACCGCGGCCGGGCGAGCGATGGCGAGGATCATCAGCGTAACCGCAAACAGAAACAGTGCGGGTGGAATGTGTCGCCGGATCTGACTGCCAGCCCCTAGCGCCTGCTTGAGCATGCCGAAATTGCCGTAGCGCAGCGCGAGTCTGTTGCGCCGATACAACAGCAGGAAATAAAGCCCGATCGCGATCGGTACGAAGAGCAGCAGCCAGAGATAGCCGGGCGAGAGAAAGAAAATAGGGCTGTGCAGTCTCATTGTGCCCACTTAGTTCACAGGCGCGAGCAGACGTTGGTGGACCGGCAGCGACTCGCCGACTGCGCTCTTGTGTCGCAGCTTGCGCATCTGCGCGAAGCGTATGAAGGCATCCAGCAGATCATCCTCGGTCGACACCTCGAGGCAATCGACCCCTGCGGCGGCGAAGTTCGCACGCAGGGAATCCTGCGCCTCGCGTGCTGCATCGCTAAAGCGTCGGCGGAACCGGGGATCGCTGGTGTCGGCGAAGATCTGCTCGCCAGTTTCGGCATCCTGAAAGGTGAGAAGCCCGATGTCCGGTATCCGGGCTTCCAGCGGGTCGAGCAGTCGCACCGCCACAACCTCGTGGCGGCGGGCGAGCAGTCCGAGTGCTTTGCCCCAGTCGGATCGACTGATGAAGTCCGAGACCACGAACACCACCGAGCGCCGGCGAATCATGCTCGCGGCTCGTCGCAGAATCGCGTTCAGATCGGTCGTGCCCAGGCGCACCAGGCGTGGGCGCGCCCCGAGTAAATCGAGTATATGCAGGACCTGGCGGCGGCCGCCGCGCGGTGGCATTACCCGATCAATGCCGGCACTGAAGAGCATCGCGCCGCAATAGTTGCCCTTCCCCGTGAGCAGCCGTGCCATCACGGCGACGAACTCGCCCAGCACCGTGCGCTTGGAGACGGCGTTGGAGCCGAAATCGACCGACGGGCTAACGTCGAGCAGGAACCAGGCCGTGAGCTCACGATCCTGCTGGTATTCGCGCACGTGCAGCGTCTGCAGGCGCGCAGTGACGTTCCAGTCGATGTAGCGCACGTCATCGCCATCCTGATACTCGCGCAGATTCGATAGATCGATGCCGGCGCCGCGGAACAACGTGCGGTAGTCACCCTGCAGTAAGCCCTCGAGCCGGCGCAGCACCGTCCATTCGAGGCCGCGCAGGATCGCGTCAGGCGTTCGCGCTGAGCGGGCCACGGGATTCCAGAACCTTGGCGGGGGCGGCGACGCGACGCATGAGGCGCAGCACGATCTCATCCGAGGACAGATTCTCGGACATGGCCTCATACGAGAGCACGACGCGATGGCGCAGCACGTCGAGCGCCACGTCGGTCACGTCCTCGGGCAGCACGTACTCTCGACCGCGCAGATAGGCGAGCGCGCGGCCACACTCGATCAGATAGATCGTGGCGCGCGGTGAGGCCCCAAACTGGATCATGGGCACGAGATCCTTGAGGCCCACGCGCTCGGGATTGCGCGTAGCGCCGACCAGTTGCACGGCGTAGCGGATCAGTGCGGGGTCGACATAGAGCGCACGCGCGGCGCGCTGCGCCGTTAGAATTTCATCGGCCGAGGTGACGGCCGCGACCGAGGCGGCGCTGCCCGTCACGCGCTCGACGATGACAAATTCCTCGGTTTCATTCGGATAGCCGACCAGGACTTTCATCATAAAGCGGTCGACTTGTGCCTCCGGCAGCGGATAGGTCCCTTCGGTCTCGATCGGATTCTGAGTCGCGATCACCACGAACGGGGACGGCACCGGGTGGGTTTCACCGGCGATCGTGACCTGGTGTTCCTGCATGACCTCCAGCAGCGCGCTTTGCACCTTGGCAGGGGCGCGATTGATCTCATCGGCGAGCAGCAGATTCGCGAATACCGGGCCCAGCGAAGTACTGAACTCCGCGCTCTTCTGGTTATAGATGCGGGTGCCGACGAGATCGGCAGGCACGAGATCGGGCGTGAACTGAATGCGACGAAATTGCCCGCGCATCGTTTTCGCAAGCGTGTTGACCGTCAGCGTCTTCGCAAGTCCCGGCACGCCCTCCACCAGCAGGTGACCGCCCGCGAGCAGCGCGACCAGCACGCGCTCGAGGAAGTGATCCTGGCCGACCACGACCTTCTTCACTTCGTAGAGGACGCGCTCCATTTGCGAAGCGGGCTGCGATCTTTGGCCGATATCATCGCTCGTCACGTGTTTTCCTCCCACACTGATCAATACTAGAGTGGGTTCTCACCCAAGGCGCTCGCCGCGTTTTCGATCGGAACCGCAAAGCCGATGCCAGCGAACACGCCGGCGTCGGATGGATTGAGAATTGCGATGACGATGCCGAGAACCTCGCCATCGCGATCGACCAGCGGGCCGCCCGAGTTACCAGGGTTCACGGCTGCATCGAATTGGATCAGATTGGTGAGTTTACGATGAGTTTTCGGGTCATCGAACTCTCGCCGCAGTCCCGAGACCACACCGGCAGTCACCGAAGGGCCGATCCCGAACGGAAAGCCGGTGGCGACGACCTGGTCGCCGGGCATCAGCCCCGCTGTGGAGGCCAGAATTGCCGGCTGCAGCTCTTCTGGAACGGTCTTGGCCTGAAGGACGGCGAGATCGTTTTCGGGCTGCGAGCCGACCAAGGTCGCGTCGGATTTTGAGCCGTCCGCGAACACGATGACCCAGCGGTCGGTACCCGTGATCAGGTGCAGCGCGGTCAGAACGGCGCCGCTCTCGTTCACGACCACACCGCTACCGATCGCGTCAGGCTGCGGCTCATCCGACGCGCTGGCAGACAGAGGCTTGTCGGGCAAAGCCGGCGCAGCGGCATCTGGGGGTGCCGCCTCCTTGTCCTTGCCATCCCGACCATGCAGCGCCTTGCGCTCCTTGGTTGCGCCCTTGGCCGCCTCTGCGGCCGCGGCAATTGCCGCCGCGTGCGCGGGTGAGAGGAAACTCTCCACCTCCACCGCCGAGGGGCTAATGATCGCGGCTGCCCGAGCCGAGTCCGCGGGCGCGCGCGGCGTGTTCGACAGCGTGTACTGCACGGCTGCGTTGATATCGGTCTGGGTCAGTACGTGCGGCTTGGTTCGCGACCATTCGTACGCAGCGATCAAGCCCACAGAAATCAGAACGCTGGCCGTGATCAGCACCACCCGCTCATGCCGAGTGAAGTAGCGCTTGGTGGCCGCCCACGCGATGCTCAGGAGGGGTGGGCCCAGATCGAATTCGTCAGCCGGGTCCGCCGGCTGCGGCGCGCCGCGGTTGGGAGCGGCCCAAGCGGAAGCCGCAGCGCCTCTGCTGCGAGTCGCACGGGTATACAGGGCTCTCCTCTTCATTGCACCCGCCTACGACACCAAGATCTCAAACCCTATGCCAAGCTTGACTCCAGCGCAAAAAAAGTCTGCCGTAGCTGCAGCGCGGCATACCGGCGTAGGAATCCTCGATACGCGCGGGAAATGGGATCTGATCGGCGAGGATGCCGATAGTTCGCTCACCTCACGGACCGTCAGCGACGATCGGTGCGCTATTTTGGCGTCACGCGAAACAGCGCCCCGGGATTGGCGTCTTCGAGCAGCCAGACCGTGCCATCAGGGGCCACCGCAACGTCGCGAATACGGTGCTCGACATCCCAGCGCTCGGCGGGCTTGGCCCCGCCCTGGCCATCGAAGGTGATGCGGCTGAGCGACTTCGTCGCCAGGCCACCGATCAAAGCGGAGCCCCGCCACGCTGGGAACACCTTGCCTTTGTAGAAGACCATATTTCCCGGCGCGATGACGGGCGTCCAATAAATGACGGGCTTGGTTAGGTCCGACCGCGTGTCGGGACTAGCGATGGGCACACCGTCGTAGTTGGTCGCGTAGGAGACCAGCGGCCAGCCGTAATTCTTACCCGGCTCGATCAGGTTCAGCTCATCGCCGCCCTTGGGACCATGCTCGAGCTCCCACAACCGGCCGTCGGGAGCGAAGGCCAGGCCATAGGGCGTGCGGTGCCCCATGCTCCATGTCTCTGCCGGGGTCAGATTCGGGCCGGGGAACGTGTAGGTCCTGACGACCGGCGCGGTCTTAGCCGCTTCGGTATCTCTGGGCGGATCGATGACATCAACGCTGGCCGCGCCGGTCTCGCCTGCCATCGGATTGTCAGGCGCGGGCTTGCCGTCCAGCGTCAAGTGCAGGATCTTGCCCAGGGGCTGATTGGGATCCTGAGCCGACGTCATGCGCTGGCGGTCACCGACGGTCAGAAACAGCGACTTGCCATCCGGTGCAAAGGCGATCGCGGCGCCAAACTGCCCGCCCTTGCCCCGCTCACCATCCCGCCAGATCACCTGGAGTCCTTCCAGGCTCGCGTAGAACTTGCCGATCGAGATCTGGGCGCGTGCGAGCGCCAGACTGGAGCCGCCCGGCTCGCCGGGCTCCGAATAGGTCAGATAGACATAATGATCGTGGGCGTAGTGCGGTGAGGTGTAGACACCCAGCATGCCGCCCTGCCCGCCGTACAGCACCTCCGGAACATGTGCCACTTCTGTCTTCTCACCCTGCTGGGTGACCACCCACAAGTGACCGACCTTCTCGGTAATCAGCATGCGCCCATCGGGTAGAAAGGCGATGCGCCAGGGCAGATTGAAGGT
>JBEKWD010000054.1:0-9448 GCA_049513435.1 Steroidobacteraceae bacterium
TAGCGTTGGGCCGATGAATACCAGGCCCGCGGCGGCGCATTGCTCGGCGAACTCTGAGTTCTCAGCCAGAAAGCCGTAGCCTGGGTGTATCGCCTGGGCACCGCTGCGCCTGGCGGCCTCGATGATGCGATCGGCGCGCAGATAGGAATCGCGCGCTGGGGCCGCGCCGATGCACACAGCGCGATCGGCGAGGCGCACATGGCGGGCGTTCACATCGGCTTGCGAGTAGACGGCCACGCAGGCCACGTCGAGCCGACGGCAGGTCGCGATGATGCGACAGGCTATCTCGCCGCGATTGGCGATCAGAATGGTCTGAAACATTTGCGAAACGCTCATGCGCCGCGCGTCACTGCGCCCAGGGTGCTTTGCGCCGCGCGAAGAATGCCGCGATGCCATCGTGCGCTTCCTGCCCGGCGCGCACCTGCGCGATGCTCTCGGCGGTCTGCTCGAGCACCTCGGGATCGGCTGCGCTGCGCCCATGAAGCGCCCCGATGAGCCGCTTGCTTCGAGCCTGTGCCAGTGGTGCGCCCTGGTGCAGCGCTGCCAGCAGCGCCGCGAGCTGCTGCTCGAGCGCATCGGCATCGCAGTGCTCATGGATCAGGCCCAGGCGCAACGCCTGCGGCGCATCGAAGCGCTCACCGGTCTGGAAGTAGCGGCGCGCCGCGCGCTCGCCGATGGCCTCGATCAGGTACGGGGCGATTGTCGAGGGCGTGAGTCCGAGGCGCACCTCGGTGGTCCCGAAGCTTGAGTCCAGCGTCGCAATCGCGATATCGCAGGCGGCGATGAGGCCGAGTGCGCCGCCGAGCGCGACGCCGTGTATGCGCGCCACGGTCGGCTGCGGCATCTGCGCCAGCGTGCGTAGCAATCGCGCGAGCGAGCGCGCGTCCTCGAGATTGTCCTCATAGCGGGCGAGCGCCTGGCGCTGCATCCATGCCAGATCAGCGCCGGCGCAGAAACTCTTGCCGCGACCGGCCAGGATCACTGCGCGTACCTGCGATTGCTGCGCGAGCCGCGCCAGGCAATCCTGCAATTCCGCAATCATGGTCTGATCAAAGGCGTTGTGGCGCTCCGGCCGGTTCAGCCACACCGTGCTGCCGTGGCTCGCATGCTCGAGCTGCAGCGATTCGTATGACTCCATATGGCTAGACCCGAAACGTGCCGAAGCGCGTATCTGCGATCGGGGCACGAAGTGTCGCAAACAGGCCCAGGGCAAGCACGCGGCGCGTTTGCACCGGATCGATGATGCCGTCGTCCCACAGCCGCGCCGTCGCGTAGTAGGGACTGCTCTGCTGC
The DNA here is from genome assembly GCA_049513435.1 of Steroidobacteraceae bacterium. Lineage (GTDB taxonomy): Bacteria > Pseudomonadota > Gammaproteobacteria > Steroidobacterales > Steroidobacteraceae > FEN-1191. The sequence continues at coordinate 1,294 of JBEKWD010000054.1, forward strand.
TCAAACTGCGCGCGGATCGGCGCGGTGATCGACTCCTCCTGCTGCGCGCTCCAGGCGGCGCCCTGAGCCTCGAGCGCATCGCGACGCACGGTGGCGAGCACACTGGCGGCCTGCTCGCCGCCCATGACAGCGATGCGCGCGTTCGGCCAGCCCCATAGAAAGCGCGGTCCGTACGCGCGGCCGCACATGCCGTAATTGCCCGCGCCATAGGAGCCGCCAATCAGCACGGTGAGCTTCGGCACCGCGCTGCACGCGACCGCAGTGACGAGCTTGGCCCCGTCCTTGGCGATGCCTGCATTCTCATATTTACGCCCGACCATGAAGCCGCTGATGTTCTGCAAAAACAATAGCGGAACGTGCCGCTGCACGGCGAGCTCGATGAAATGCACCGCCTTGAGCGCAGACTCGGAGAACAGAATGCCATTATTGGCCAGTATGCCGACCGGGCAGCCGTGAATGTGCGCAAAGCCGGTGACGATCGTGACGCCGTAGCGCTGCCGGAATTCGTCAAATCGCGAGCCATCCACGATGCGCGCGATGATCTCGCGTACATCGTAGGATTTGCGCGCATCGGCCGGAATGATGCCGTAGAGCTCCTCCGGCGGATAGCGCGGCTCCTCTACGGGCGCGAACGGCAACGCGGCGCTCACCGGCGCTGCCAGATTGGCCACCATGCGGCGCAAAATCGCGATCGCATGGGTATCGTTTTGCGCATAGTGGTCGGCGACGCCTGAGAGGCGCGTGTGTACGTCGGCCCCACCGAGCTCCTCGGCGCTCACGAGCTCGCCGGTGGCCGCTTTGACCAATGGCGGGCCGCCCAGAAATATGGTGCCGGTACCCTGCACGATGATGCTCTCATCGGACATCGCCGGAACATAGGCGCCCCCGGCCGTGCACGATCCCATCACGCAGGCGAGCTGGGCGATGCCGCGCGCCGAGAGTCGAGCCTGATTGAAGAAAATGCGGCCGAAGTGCTCGCGGTCGGGAAACACCTCGTCCTGCAATGGCAGATACGCGCCGCCGGAATCCACCAGGTAGATGCACGGCAGGCGGTTCTCACCGGCAATCTCCTGCGCCCGCAGATGCTTCTTGACCGTGATCGGATAGTAGGTGCCGCCCTTCACGGTCGCATCGTTGGCAACGATCACGCATTCGCGCCCGCTCACGCGCCCGATGCCGGTCACGATACCCGCGCCGGCAACCTCATCCCCATACATGCCATGGGCCGCCAGCGCGCTGAGCTCCAGCCACGGCGCGCCCGGATCGAGCAACAGATCGATACGCTCGCGCACCAGCAATTTGCCGCGCGCGCTATGGCGCTCGCGCGCGGCAGCAGGCCCGCCGAGGGCTGCGCTGGCAGTGCGCTCGCGCAACTGCGCCACCAGCGCCTGCATGCGCTGCGCATTGGCGGCAAATTGCCCCTGCGTACTGCGAATTGAAGATGCAATCAGGTTGTGCATGATGCTCTCGCGCGCGACTGTACTCCACTCACGCAGAATAATGAATATGAATTCACTTTTCTGTCGGTTGGCGCACACGCCGCCGACTGCCCCGCGTACCGGTGTGCCATGGCCTGCGCCATGGCATGATTCACTCTCACGCGTACGATTACCCGGAGCAGCGATGGGCCGCATTTTTGAAGTCCGCAAACACACGATGTTTGCGCGCTGGAATCGCATGGCCAAGCAGTTCGCCCGCATCGCCAAGGACATCAGCATGGCGGTCAAGGCCGGCGGCGCGGATCCGGGCTCCAATCCGACGCTCCGGCGCATCATGCAGAATGCGCGCACGATCAACATGCCCAAGGACAAAGTCGAGGCGGCCGTCAAGCGTGCCAGCGGCCGCGACGCGACCCACTACCACGAGGTGCTCTACGAGGGCTACGCGCCGCACGGCGTGGCGCTGCTCATCGAGACCGCAACGGACAATCCGACCCGCACGGTCGCGCATGTGCGCAACATCATCACGCGCTACGGTGGCAACCTCGGCACGACCGGCAGCGTGAGCTTTCAATTCCGCAAACTGGGTGTGTTCCGGCTCGACCCTTCGGGCATCGATCAGGATGAGCTCGAGCTCGACATGATCGACCACGGCCTGGATGAGATGGGGGAAGGCCTGGGCGAGAAGGGCGAGCCGCAGCTGATACTGCGCTGCGCTTTCGAGGACTTCGGGCGACTGCAGGAGGCGCTCGAGGCGCGCCGCGTGACGCCCGTGTCCGCCGAGCACGAATATCTGTGCGTGGCCGCGACCGAGTTGTCCGAGCCGCAGGCCAACGAAGCCCTCGAGCTCATCGACAAACTCGAGCAGGAAGAGGACGTCCAGCGCGTTTTTCACTCCCTGGCCTGAAATAGCGGGCTAAAGCCGACGGACCCGTCCTCGTTTTGCGATAATCTCCGGCACCGCGCGGCGCAGCACGCCATGCACCTGACAGGTTAATCCGATGAGCCCCACCGCGACGCAAATGCAGCCGCTGCCCCCGCCACCGTTGGCCTTCGAACTCACGGCCGATCAGCGCGAGATTCTCGACGCCGCCGATCGCTATGCGCGCACCGAGCTCTACCCCTTGGCGCCACGTATGGACGAGGAGGAGTGGTGGCCCGCCGAGGCCTTCGCGCGGCTTGGGCCCGCCGGATATCTGGGCGTGGCGATTCCACAAAGCTATGGCGGTGCCGGGCTCGACCTATTCAGCGTCGGGCTTGTAGCGGAGGCCATGTCGCGCTGGAACCATGCCTTCGCCCTCTCGTGGGTCGCGCACGATAATCTGTGCGCGTTCAACCTCTATCGCCACGCCAATGAAGCGCAGCGCCGGCGTTTTCTGCCCGGACTGTGCAACGGTAAACTGCTCGGCGCGCTGGCCCTGACCGAGCCGGGAGCCGGCTCAGATGCGCTCGGCTCAATGCGGGTGAGCGCGCGGCGCGACGGCGATCATTACCTGCTCAACGGCAGCAAGCTGTTCATCACCAACGGCCCCGTTGCCGATGTCGTGCTGACGTATGCGAAAACGGCGCCCGAGCTGGCAGAGCGCGGCGTCTCAGCCTTTATAGTCGAGCGCGATTTCCCCGGTTTCAAAGTTGCGCAGAAGCTCACCAAGATGGGCTTTCGCGGCAGCCAGACCGGTGAGCTCGTGTTCGAGAACTGTCGCGTACCGGTGGAAAACCGCCTCGGCGCCGAAAATGGCGGCCTGGGCATCGTCATGTCCGGACTCGATTACGAGCGCGCCACGATCGCGCCAATTTGCCTGGGGGTGGCCGAGCGGGCCCTGCAGCTTGCGATCGAGCATGCCCGCACGCGCAAGCAGTTCGGTCGTCCGATTGGCGACTTTGAAATGATTCAGGCCAAGATCGCCGACATGTTTGTCTGGATCGAGACCATGCGCACGTTCATCTATCGCGTCCTGGCCGCCGCCGACGCGGTCGGCGCCGAGGACGCGGGGCATGGCACGATTCATGCGCTGAGCGCCGCCTCGGTCATGTACGCCTCCGAGACCATGGCCCGCGTGGTCTCTGAGGCCGTGCAGATCCACGGCGGCAGCGGCTACATCTGGGAAGCCGAGATCAACCGACTGTATCGCGCGATCAAATTGCTCGAGATCGGCGCGGGCACGACCGAGATCCGCAAGCTCATCATCAGCCGCGAGTTGCTGAACTCAGCGACCTCGCTATGAGTTGCGGTGCGCGCCGTGCGCCTCGCCGCCCTTGCGGCCGGCCGCACGGGCCCGTTCGCGGTTATTAGCGAAGTTGCCCGGGTTGTTGGCACGCCCCTGACTATGCCCGCCCTTGCTGGCGATCATGCGCTGGGTCTGCTCGTCCATGGACGCGAAGCCGCGCCGGGATATGCCACTGCGCGCTGCGCTTGGAGCCTCTGGCTTTGGGGGCTCCTGCTCCACGCTCGTGTGGTGGGTGTCTGCATCCGGATGATTGTTCGGCATGATGAATTCCTCTGAAGATGATCGATTGTCCAGCAGCTCAGGGCTCCTGCACCATCAAGAGGTTGCAATCATTGTGCCACGCGTTTTAGGGCCGAATTCGCGCGGTTTGCGGGGTTCAGAGACTACTTTTGACAATTCCGGCCAAGCGGCTCGGTATTAATTGCAGCGCTGGCCGCGATCTCGCATTGCAGCGAGAACCGAAATACCGGGTATCGGCGCCGGATCAGTGCTGGCGCACTGCGGGCAGTCGCTGCGTATCGCCGAGCTTGTTGTAGAGCGCCTGCAGCTGCTTGAACTCGCTCTGTGGGGGCGCGCCCGAGAGCATATGGTCTCGAATGATCTTGAGCTGATAGCGCAAATAGGGCAGCAGCGCTTGCAGCGGCGAGCTCTCGCCAGTCTGCTCGGCCAGCAACGAATCACAGTAGGCGCGGTAATATTCGGAGTAGGACGTCTCGTAGTGCGCGATCGCCTCGCAAAAGGCCGTCTCGCGCATGAGGTCGCCACACAGAGAGCCGGTGCAGAAGTAGCTGCAGGCCGAGCTCAGATACGCCATGTGCTCGCGCAGGATGCACTGGGTGTACAACTGCGTACCAAAAAGAGCCCGTACCAGCTGCCGGCGGGGCTGCCCAGTGACCTTACTGTGGCGCAAATACTCGAAAGGGGCTTTGCGGTGCAGCGTGAGGAAAGCGACCTTCTTGATCTCCAGGGCCTGCAGCGGCAGCTGCCGCTGCGAGGCTACGCCACGCATCAGTCTCTCGTGCTCCTGTTCCCAGTGCCGATATACAGGCACGTCCTGCAACAGACGCGTGGCGATGCGAGACTCCTCGGTATTCCCCAACTGAGCGCTCAGGGCAAGATACTGCTCAGAGTAATCCATGAGGCGCGCATAGCTGAGGCCGTTGGAGGCGAAAGCGCGCGCTCGCGATGCCAGCGCTGTGAGTGAGGAATTCGTCGTCATGTTGGCGTCGACCAGTATTGCAGACCGCAAATTGCGGTACTCGCCTCCCACAGCGCTGAGCGCATCGTTGCATTTATCTATACCCTGATTGCCCGCGCATCTCAACTTCAATGGCGTGAAAAAATGCCAATAAGCCGTCCGCCTACAACCAGCCAGCGCGCCTGAGCTCGCGTCCAAGGCAGCGCGAGGCTTCGGCTCGCGCCGGTGCGGCAGCTACCGCAGCGTTGCGCGACGCACAATCAGCCGCCGCACGGCAGAGCTCACTCGGCCCCGAAGCGCACGTCGCGACGCTCCGGGCCAAACAGCGCCAGTAACAGCAGCACGACCGCCACGACCGCACAGACCCTCGTCAAAGCGTACGCATAGTCGGGGTGCGCGGCGCTACCGTGATGGACGGCAATGGTGGCCTGCATAGTGGCATTGGAGGCGGCCAGAAGATTCCCGAGTTGGTAGACGACGCCGGGAAAGGTCGCGCGGATGCCCTGCGGGGCGAGCTCATTCAGATGCGCGGGTACGGCGCCCCAGGCGCCCTGTACCATGAACTGCAGTGCGCAGGCTGCGATCGCCACGTTCGCGGCGCCGCGCGAATAGCCCCAGAAGGCCACGGCTGGCAATGCGAGGGCGGCGGCCAGCGCTATCGCGCGACGCCGACCTATGCGGCTGGACAAGGCGCCGAAGAACAGTCCACCGCAGACGGCCGCGAGGTTATAGAGAATGGCAATGCGGGCGATCGTTGCGTTCGAAAAGCCGCGCTGCGCGCTCAGAAAGGTCGGGTAAAGATCCTGGGTGCCGTGGCTGAAGAAGTTGAAGGTCGTCATCAGAATCACGGCGTAGGCGGCCAGCAGCCAGTGCCCGCGAAGCCCGGTGCGCAGGCTCGGCCGGTTTTGAGCGCCGCGAGCAGCGAGCCACGCTTGTGACTCGGGCACCTTGCTGCGGATATACAGTACGAGCAGGCCGGGGGCGGCGCCGAGCATGAACATGCCGCGCCAACCGAGCTGGGCATAAAACAACCCGAAGACCAGTGCCGCCAGGGTGTAGCCGGCGGGATAGCCGGATTGCAACAGACCCGACACCAGACCACGCGATCGAGTCGGAACCGATTCGAACGCGAGTGCTGCGCCGACGCCCCAAACCCCGCCCATGCCGATGCCAAATACAGCGCGCAGCGCAATGAACACCGCCAGCGAAGGAGAAAAAGCCGAGGCGAATTCGATCAGCGAATACAGCAGCACGGCCGCCATGAGCGCCGGGCGCCGGCCGTATTGGTCGGCCAGACGACCGAACAGCAACGCACCCACGGGACGCATCGCGAGTGTAAAGAAGATAGCCCAGGTGACACTCGGGATATCGGTATTAAAGTCGCTCGCGATGCCCCGGAGCACGAACACGACCAAAAAGAAATCAAAGGCGTCGAGCATCCAGCCGAGGAAGCAGGCCGTCACGACCGCTCGCTCAGTTGGGCCCCAGCTCTCGTTCGGCGACATTGGATCCCCCGCCTTTTATGCGAGCAATGCGTTCGCTTCAGATCATAGCGTTGATCCGGTCAGGCGAACTGACCGGCCCGTAAGCCGCGCAGTTGTGCTAGAATGGAACGTTGAACAGGCAGGCTGCAAAGCCTCTCTGACCTGAGTTTCCCGAACAACCCGACTCTTAAAAGTGCGGAGGCGAGCTTGACCAGGCCCTCGGCGATTGAGCTCAAGTCATGAAGCTCGCCGCACGCAAAAATGCGACGGTCGATGAGCAGCGGCGCTTTCAGCGCCAGTACGACCGCGACCGCGCGCCGCCGCTACGTACCGCTTTTCCGGACATCTCGCAATTGAGCATCGAGCTCGCGTTTGCGGATCGCAGCGGAACCGCCCATAAGGAGCCTGCGCCCTCCTCGCAGTCGCACGCGTTCTATCCGCCCGCGCGCGCGTTCTTCCGCTTTACCTGCCCGTGCGCCGACTGCAACGGCGAGTTTGATCTAAGCGCTAATGTCGCTCAATTGGCCGCTGCGAGCGGTCGCGTCACCCGGACCGCAACGGCGAAGCTGCAGTGCGCGGGGGTACGGGCCCGCGATCGCATCACCGGCTCGAGTTGTCCCATCGAGCTCACGTGCCGGATCGTGGCCAAAGGCGCTTCATGAGTTCACGCGAGTTACTCCCCTTTGCCGGTGAACCGAGCTCCGAGTTTCGTGAACGCATGGCGCGCCAGCAGGCCGCCACGCTCGAGCGGCGCCAGCAGGCCTTGATCGAACAGTCCTCAACGCTGAACACGCCGCAAGAGCGCATCCGAATCTGGGAGCAGTTGCACGCGATTACCTTGCCGCGCGACGCGGCGCACCGTCTGATCGGCGTGATTGCCGCGCAGACCGGACTGACCACGGCACAGATACGCGAAGAGCAACAGCAGCGCGCCGCCGCTCCGGCAGCGGCCAAAGCCGCCGCCACCGCGCCAGCGAGCGGAACACAAGACGTACCGAGCTGAATCGCGATCGGGTTGATGAGCGCACAGGTTTTCCTGCTCAATGGGCCGAATCTGGATCTGCTCGGCGAGCGTGAGCCGCAGATCTACGGACGCGATACGCTAGCGTCGGTCGAGTCTGAGTGCCGCGCCGAGGCCGCGCGCCATGGGCTCGAACTCATCTGTCATCAGACCAACGCCGAACACGAGATGATCGCCTGGCTGCACCAGGCGCGCCGAGCTGCCGGCATCGTGATCAATCCGGCCGCATTCAGCTATCACTCCGTCCCGATCCTGGACGCCATACGTTTGTGCGAGTGCCCGATTATTGAAGTGCATATCAGTAACATTTATCGCCGGGATGAGTCCTGGCGTAGCGCCTCGATATTGGCGGCCGCATGCACCGGGGTAATCACCGGCCTGGGCGTTGACGGTTACCGGCTGGCGGTGCAGTTTCTCGCGGCGCGCATCTTAAGCGCGCATCCCGCGGCGAGCTAAAAAGCGCGCGCCAGCGCTAACCGCTTCAAGCCGCTGCCCGCCGCGTCAACCCGCCATTGAAGGCTACGTTCAATACTTCCTCGACGCGCTCCACCCAGACGAACTGAAGTGCCGCGCGCACGCTGGCCGGAATATCCTCGAAGTCGCGTCGGTTACGCGCCGGCAGAATCACGGTGCGAATTCCGGAACGCGCGGCGGCCACGGTCTTCTCCTTGATTCCCCCGACCGGCAGCACCAGGCCGCGAAGACTGATCTCGCCGGTCATCGCGACGTCATGGCTCACGGTACGCTGTGTCAACATCGACACCAGGGACGTGAAGATGGCCACC
>JBEKWD010000055.1:0-9412 GCA_049513435.1 Steroidobacteraceae bacterium
ATCATCGGGATCCTGGCCGCGATTGCGATTCCGGCGTATCAGGACTACACGATTCGCGCCCAGGTGACGGAAGGCGCAACACTGATGGACGGCGTCAAAGTCGCCATGCAGGACTACTACGCATTCCACGGCAGCTGGCCGACCTCGCTGACCGCAAGTGATGCCGCCCTCGGCTTGAATTTCACGGGCGCCATGACGGGTCAGTACGTATCGGCCGTGGCCACACCGGGCAATGGTGAGATCGTGGCGACCTACGGCCTGCGTGCCAACGCCAAGATCGCCGGACAAAATCTCGCGATCTATGCCTCGACCGACGCCAACGGCGACATCATCTGGATCTGCGGCAAGCAGGTACTGCCTACCGGTGCGACGACAGTTGGCGGTACCTCCGCCCTGACGACTGTAACGCCGGTGAAGTACCTGCCGCGCAATTGCCAGAGCTGAGCTAAAGCGGCAGGCGCACCGTGCGCTGCCGCGTATGCCAGAGGCGCCGCCTGCCTCGCAGGCTCGTTTTTTTGGGGATCCAGTCACGCAGAGCCCAGCCGGGATGTGCAAACATCTGCGAGATATTTGACATTGATCGACCGCCCTACTTATGTAGACTAGACTGCTTGCTACGTCCGGCTGGTGACATCCTAAGTACATGAATGATAACGCTTCTTTAGCCATTGCGTCGCGCTCGAACCTGGGTGGCCTGCCACAGCGCCTGGTTCAGGATGGCGTGGTCAGCGAATCGGGCATGTACGCCGCCCTCGAGGCGGCCACAGGCAAGAAGACGAGCTTCGTGACGCAGCTGGTAGTCGGCGGCATCGCCAAGGCACGCGACATCGCGATTGCAGCTTCCGCCGAATATGGCGTGCCCTTGCTCGACCTGGATGCGCTGGTCGTCGATCTTGAGGCGGTGCGCGCCGTCAGCGACAAGTTGCTGGCCAAGCATCGCGTACTGCCCCTGTTCAAGCGTGGCAAGCGACTGTTTCTGGGTGTCGCCGATCCCACCAACCTGCACGCGATCGATGAGATCAAATTTCAGTGCGGCCTGGGTATCGAGGCGATCGTCGTTGAGGACGATAAACTGCAGCGGCTGCTGGACAAGGCCATCGAGCAGGTCGACACGACGATGCCCAACCTCAGCGATGAGGAAGGCGTCGATCTCGAATCCCTCGAAGTCTCCGGCGGCGATGATGACACCGCCGCTGAGGTGGGCCGCGACGATGTCGAAGACGCGCCGATCGTGCGCTTCGTCAATAAAGTTCTGCTGGATGCCATACGCCGTGGCGCCTCGGACATTCACTTCGAGCCCTACGAGAAAATCTTTCGCGTCCGCCTGCGCATCGACGGCGTACTACGCGAGGTTGCGCAGCCACCGGTACAGCTCACGGGCAAGATTGCGGCGCGCCTGAAGGTGATGTCGCGACTCGACATCGCCGAGCGGCGTGTGCCGCAGGATGGACGCATTAAGATGCGCCTGTCCAAGACGCGCGCGATCGATTTTCGGGTCAGCAGCTGCCCGACTCTCTACGGGGAGAAAATCGTGCTGCGTATTCTGGACCCATCCCAGGCGATGCTCGGCATCGATGCGCTGGGCTATGAGCCGTTCCAGAAAACTCTCTATATGAAGCACCTGGCCAAGCCCCAGGGCATGATCCTCGTGACCGGCCCGACCGGCAGCGGCAAGACGGTATCGCTCTACACCGGGCTCAATATTCTGAATCGCGAAGACACCAACATCTCCACGGCGGAAGACCCGGCGGAAATCAATCTGCCCGGCGTGAACCAGGTCAATGTCAATAACAAGGTCGGACTGACTTTCGCCGCGGCGTTGCGCGCCTTTTTGCGCCAGGATCCCGACGTCGTCATGGTCGGCGAGATACGTGACCTCGAGACCGCCGAGATTGCGATCAAAGCCGCACAAACCGGTCACTTGGTGCTCTCGACTTTGCACACCAACGATGCGCCGCAGACCCTGACGCGGTTAGTCGATATGGGCGTTAAGCCCTACGCGATCGCCACCTCCGTGAGCCTGATCATCGCGCAGCGCCTGGCGCGACGCCTGTGCGGGCATTGCAAGCAGCCGCTCGACGTGCCGGCTGAAGCCTTGCGCAAGGAAGGTTTTCAGGAAAACGACATCGCGACCGGCATTAAGATCTACGCTGCCAAGGGCTGCACGAACTGCACCGATGGCTACAAGGGGCGCGTCGGCATCTACCAGGTCATGGAAGTGAGCGAGGAGCTGGGCCGCATTATCATGGCCGGTGGCCACGCGCAGAATATCGCTGAGCAGGCGGTAAAAGAAGGCGTCTGGGACTTGCGCCGCTCGGGTCTGGAAAAAGTCCGATCCGGTATGACCACGCTCGAGGAAATCAACAGCGTGACCACGGAATAGAGCGCCCTACAGGGGCAAGAGACAGGATAAAGCCATGGCGCAAGCGACCAGTGCAATTCGCACCCTCAAGCGGGACGTCGCGTACCGTTGGGAGGGGATGGACAAGAAGGGCCAACGCATCAAGGGCCGCAGCGTAGCGGCGAATGAACAGGCTCTGAAGAGCGAGTTGCGCCGCCAGGGCGTCGTCGCCACACGCATTCGCAAGCAATCGCAGGCCTTCAAGAGCGGCGGTTCGGTCAAAGCCGAAGACATCGCAATCTTCAGCCGCCAACTCGCCACGATGCTCGGGGCCGGCATACCGCTGGTGCAGGCCTTCGAGATCGTCGGCAATGGCCATGAGAAGCCGGCGATGCAGCGGCTCGTGCTCGACATCAAGAGCGACGTGGAGGGCGGCACTTCGCTGCACGAGGCGCTCGCCAAGCATCCACTGCATTTCGACGACCTGTTCGTCAATCTGGTCGAGGCGGGCGAGCAGTCCGGCGCGCTCGAGACGCTGCTCGACAAGGTCGCGACCTACAAGGAGAAGAGCGAGGCGATCAAGAAGAAGGTCAAGAAGGCCCTCTTCTATCCTGCCGCAGTACTGGTGGTCGCGGTGATTGTATCGTTGATCCTGCTGATCTTCGTGATTCCCCAGTTCGAGAGCCTGTTCAAGGGCTTCGGTGCCGACTTGCCTGCCTTCACGCAGATGGTCGTGAATCTCTCGAAGTTCGTGCAGGCGAACGGTCTCTATATGGCCATCGTCGCCGGCGGGTTGGGCTATGCCTTCTTTTACTTCAAGAAGCGCTCGCGCAAGATGCGCGAGTTCCTCGACCGTGTCTCGCTCAAACTGCCGATCATCGGCCCCATCCTCAAGAAGGCCGCGATCGCGCGCTACGCGCGCACGCTCTCGACCATGTTCGCCGCCGGCGTGCCTCTGGTGGAAGCGCTCGAGTCGGTGGCCGGCGCCTGCGGCAACATTATCTACGAAGACGGTGTGATGAAAATGCGCGATGAGGTTGCGACCGGCCAGCGCCTGCAGCGCGCGATGGAAAACACGGGCCTGTTTCCCAACATGGTCGTGCAGATGATCGCGGTCGGCGAGGAATCCGGTTCGCTCGATGCCATGTCGGGCAAGGTCGCGACCTTTTATGAAGAGGATGTTGATGCGGCGGTCGACAGCATGTCGAGCCTGCTCGAGCCCCTGATCATGGCGGTTCTGGGTGTGCTCGTCGGCGGCATGGTCATCGCCATGTATCTGCCCATTTTCAAGCTCGGCTCAGTCGTCTGACCGTGTGGAACTGCTGGCGCTATCACCGGCGGCATGCGTCGTGGCCGCAGCGCTGCTCGGCCTGATCATCGGCAGTTTTCTCAACGTCGTCATCTACCGCCTGCCGTTGATCCTGGAGCGGCAGTGGCGCGCCGAGTGCGCGCAGAGCGAGGCGTCATCGGCGCCACCAGCACAGAGCGAACAACCTGCGCGCTTCGATCTGATCGTGCCGCGATCGGCCTGTCCGTCGTGCCACAGGACGATCAGCGCCATCCACAATATCCCCGTACTGAGCTTCGTGTTGTTGCGCGGCCGCTGCGCCTACTGCCAGGCTCGTATCAGCCTGCGCTATCCGGCGATCGAATTGCTCACGGCTGCGCTCACGGCCCTGGTGGTTCTAAGGTTCGGGCTGCAGGCCTCTAGCGTCTGCGCCCTGCTCGTGACGTGGTTCCTGATCGCGCTGGCCTTCATCGATCTGGATCATCAGTTGTTGCCCGATTCTCTGACGCTGCCCCTGCTGTGGCTCGGGCTGCTTGCAAGTCTGACCGGCTGGAGCGCAATGGGCAGCAACCTGCCCGTGGACCCGGTCAGCGCCATCGGCGGGGCTGCCGCCGGTTATCTCTCGTTATGGCTGATTTACCACGGCTTTCGACTGCTGACCGGCAAGGAAGGCATGGGCTACGGGGATTTCAAATTGCTCGCCGCGCTGGGCGCCTGGCTTGGTCTGCAGATGCTGCTGCCGATCGTGCTGCTCTCGGCGCTGGTCGGGGCCCTCGTCGGCCTGACACTGATTCTTCTACGCCGCCAGGATCGCGGCACACCCATTCCATTCGGGCCCTTTCTGGCCGCCGCAGGCTGGCTCGCGATGATGTGGGGGCCGCAGCTGCTCGCGCGCTACCTGCGTCTCTACAGCGCCGGCGGCGCATGAGTACTGCAGCAGCCGCCAAGCAACCGGTATTGCGCATTGGCCTCACCGGCGGCATCGCCAGCGGTAAGAGCACGGTGGCGCAATTGTTTGCAGCCCACGGCGTGCCGATCCTGGATGCGGATCGCATCGCGCGCGAGGTCATCGCTCCCGGCAGCGCACTGCGCGCGCAATTGTTCGAGCGCTTCGGTGAGCAAATCCGTGACTCCAAGGGCGATCTGGATCGCGCGGCATTGCGGCGGCTCGTGTTCGCAGACGAGGCCCTGCGACGTGAGCTGGAAGCCTTGATGCACCCGGCGATCCAGGAGCGCACCGAGCAATTGGCACAGCGCACGCACGGCGCCTATCAAATCCACGTCGTGCCCTTGTTAGTCGAAAACAACCTATCCGGCCGCTACGATCGGATATTGGTCGTGGACAGTCCCGAAGCATTGCAGCTGGCGCGGCTGCGCGCGCGCGACGGCAGCAGCGCCGCGCAAGCGCGCGCAATCCTGGCCGCGCAGGCAAGCCGCGCCGCCCGGCTGGCAATTGCCGATGACATAATCGTCAATGATGCGGCTGCGCAGGCATTGCGCGCGCAGGTCGCCTCATTGCACGAGCGCTACCTGCAGCTGGCCGCCACCCGCGGGCACAGCAGCGCCTGAGGGCGCGCGCCGGGGCGGGGAGCTCACGGACATTTACGTGCGCCGCGGGCCTCAAGCACAATAGCTCACATGGCCGAGCCCGCGAGCACACCCGAGACCGCCCTGGAGCCCTCGATGTTCGAGCAGCCGCTCAACGAGCGGATGCGCACTTTTCTGCGCCTGGACTTCCTCTACAGTCAGGCGCTCTACCATAACGAGATCGGTAGCCCCTGGAGCAGTCGCGCGGCGGTCGGCAGTCTGCTGGACATGCTCGCGATTCTCACGCGCGGGGATGTGCGCAGCGACGTACTCAAGGAGCTCGAGCGCCATCTGGTGGCGCTGAACGAGTTCCAGCACCGCGCCGGCATCGATACGACGCGTCTGCGCGCATTACTGACGAACCTCGTGCGGTTGCGCTCCGAGCTCGCCGGCGTCGGTGGCTCCTGGCTGCAGTCTTTGCGCGACTCTGAATTCCTGGCCGCCATCAAGCACCGCAGTGCCATTCCCGGCGGCACCTGCGAGTTCGATCTGCCGGATTACTTCTTCTGGCTCAACCAGCCGACCGACAGTCGCATCGAATCATTCGCGCGTTGGCTCACGTTGCTGCGCCCGCTGTGTGATGCAATTGCGGAGCTGTTGTGGCTGACACGGCAGAACGGGCGCGCGCGCGAGGAACATGCGCCCGGCGGGGTGTTCAACATTACCTTCGATCGCGACACCCCGTACCAGCTGTTGCGCATCAGCCTGCCGCCCGGCATCGGGCTTTATCCGGAGATCAGCGGCAGTCATTACCGCTGCAGCATGCGCTTTCTGGAGTGGCACGGTCTCGAGCAGCGCTCCACGCAGTGCGAAACGAACGTGCCTTTTACGCTGATCTGCTGCACCTAGGCGCAAGCCCATGCCCATGCGGTTGCGCTGTCCCACCTGCAAACGCGAAACCGATTGGTCGGATGCGCACCCCTATCGCCCGTTCTGCAGCGAGCGCTGCCGGCTGATCGATCTGGGCGCGTGGCTCGGCGAGAAACATGCTATTGCCGGCAACCCCGGCGAGCTCGGCAACCCCGGCGAACTCGGCGATGAGGCGGTGCCGCCGCGCGAGGAGCCGTCCGGGCGCTAGAGCTTGATCTTGCCGCCGCCCGGCAGCGCACCGCCGCCCACGTCAGGCACCACGATACGCGAGGCGCTCTCGCGCCGGAACTCGCGCGCCTCCTCGATCGCCTGCTCGAGCGCGCTCTTGACCGCGGCCGGAAATTTCGTGACCGCCTCCTCGAGCGTAGCCGCCTCGATCTCGAAGCCCAGCGGCAGCACGCCATTGGGCGTGAGCAATTGCGTCTGCCCTGAGTACAGCACCGCACGCTTCGGATCGGTACTGCCATCGATCAGTACCGGGATCAGGCGGCGGATCGTGCCCGCCTTGCGATCCGTGAAGATGTCCTCGCGATACAGACCGGTGCTATCGAGCTGGATATCCGGCATGCCGGTGTCCTGCGCCATGTGCGTTCACCTCTTGAGCATTGAGAGCATCGACGATCGGCAGGTCTGCCGGTAAGAGCGCCTGCTGCGACAGCGCGGCCGGGCTCACCCACTGAAGCCTCTGGCCCTCGAGGCCCGCGGGCTCGCCCCGATACTCATCGACGACGAACGCCTCGAGCTCGACCACGTACTGACCGTAATCATGCCGCAACTGGCGCAGTAGATGACAGCGGCGCAAGTCAATTCCAAGCTCCTCGCGCAGCTCCCGGCGCAGCGCCTGCTCCGGGGTTTCAGCCCCATCCAGCTTGCCGCCGGGAAACTCCCACAGACCCGCCATCGACTTTCCCTGCGGCCGCTGTGCGAGCAGCACGCGTCCGGCGGCATCGAACAGCAGCGCGGCCGCCACGCGCACCAGCGCGCTCATTGGCTGCTCGCCAGGGCGCCGTGGCAGTGTTTGTACTTCTTACCCGAGCCGCACGGACAGGGCTCGTTGCGCCCGACCTTGCGCTCCTGACGCACGAAGGGCGCGACGGGCTCGAGCGGCTCGCCCTGTCTGGGCGCGGCCAGCGGTTGCGCAGCTGCCGAGCGTGCGGATGCCGGCGCTGCCGGCTCGGGCTCAGCGGCACCGAGCAAGGGCAGCACTTCGGCGTGCTGCGCCTGCAGCGCCCGCATGAGCCGCTCGCGCCGCTCGGCCTCCTCGCGCTCGATCTGCTCCGGTGTGCGCACCTCGATCTTCGCGAGCGTCGCGACCGTATCGAAGCGCACCCGATCGAGCATGGCCGAGAACAGCTCGAAGGCCTCGCGCTTGTACTCGAAGCGATAGTCCTTCTGCGCGTAGCCGCGCAGGTGTATGCCCTGGCGCAGATAATCCATGGCGGCGAGATGATCGCGCCAGTGCTGATCGAGGGTGCGCAGCACCACGTCGCGCTCGACGTGCCGCATGATCGGCGCGCCAGTGCGCTCGATCTTCTGCTGATACGCGCCGCGCACGGCCTCGAGCACCCGTGCACGCAGTGCTGCTGCCTCGAGCTCTGGCTCGCTCTCGAGCCAGCTGCCTGGCATCACCGTCACGTTGAAGTCGCGCCGCAATGCCTGCTGCAGGCCCTCGAGATTCCAGTCCTGCGTCGCGCTGTTGGGCACGACGAACTCATCGACCAGACCGTTGAGCGCATCGTCGAACATTTCGATGATCGCTCCGCTCATGTCGGCGGTGCCGAGAATCTCCGTGCGCTGCTGGTAGATGACCTTGCGCTGATCGTTCGCCACATCGTCGAACAACAGTAACTGCTTGCGAATATCGAAATTGTGCGACTCGACCTTGCGCTGCGCCTTCTCGATCTGGCGCGTGAGCATACCGCTCTCGATGACTTCACCTTCCTTCATGCCGGCGAACTGCAGCAGGCGCTTGGTGCGCGTCGGATCGCCGAAGATGCGCATCAGATTATCTTCCATCGACAGATAGAAGCGGCTCGAGCCCGGATCGCCCTGCCGTCCCGAGCGGCCGCGTAATTGATTGTCGATGCGTCGCGACTCGTGACGCTCCGTGCCGACGATGTGCAGACCGCCGGCGCCGATGACCTGATCATGGCGTGACTGCCAGGCCGCTCTGGCAGCCGTGCGCTGGGTTTCGATCTGCTCGGGCGGGGTAGCGACTGCGCCCTCCGCGAGGCTCTGCGCCTCGCGCAGCGCCGCAAGCTCGGCTTCGAGATTGCCGCCGAGCACGATATCGGTGCCGCGGCCGGCCATGTTGGTGGCTATGGTCACGGTGCCGGGGCGGCCGGCCTGCGCGATCACGTGCGCTTCGCGCTCGTGCTGCTTGGCGTTGAGCACCTGATGCGCAATGCTCTGCTCGCTCAGCAGACCGGAAAGGAATTCCGAGGTTTCGATCGAGGTCGTGCCAACCAGCACGGGCTGTGAGCGCTGAACGCATTCCTTGATGTCATCGATGATCGCTTCGAATTTGTCTTTCTGATTCAGATAGACGAAATCCGGATGATCCTTGCGGATCATGGGCCGGTGGGTCGGGATCACGACGACCTCGAGGCCGTAGATCTGCAGGAATTCCGGCGCCTCGGTATCTGCGGTGCCGGTCATGCCGGCGAGCTTCTTGTAGAGACGAAAATAGTTCTGGAACGTGATCGAGGCGACGGTCTGATTCTCCTCGCGCACCCGCACGGCCTCTTTAGCCTCGATCGCCTGATGCAGCCCGTCCGACCAGCGCCGACCCGGCATCGTGCGGCCGGTGAATTCATCGACGATGATGACTTCGCCGCCGCGCACGATGTACTCGACGTCGCGCTTGTACAGGGCGTGGGCACGCAGAGCGGCATTCAAGTGATGCATCAGGCGAATGTTGGTGGCGTCGTACAGGCTCTCGCCCTCGCGCAACAGCCCGATTTCCGCCATCAACTGCTCCACGCGCTCGTGGCCCGCCTCCGTAAGAGTGGCTTGCTTGGTCTTTTCGTCGACCCAAAAATCGCCGTCTACGGCAAGCTCAAATCGCTTCTCGGGGGAGAGATGCCTTGCCGAGAAGCCGGCCACATCGAACAACTTGCCCGCGCTTGCAGCGTCTGTCCCCAGTGCGGGAGGCGCATCCGGATCAACGGCCGCAATTTCAAGCGTGCTCGCCCGGGCACGGCGATCGCGCCATAACTCGAGCTTTGCCTTCACAGGGGACTTCGCCGCCTGGATGACCGCCAGAATCTCATCGCCGTTTCGAACGTCGGTACCGTTGACGCTGAGGATGACATCTCCCACTTGCA
>JBEKWD010000056.1:0-9374 GCA_049513435.1 Steroidobacteraceae bacterium
GGTAAGCTTCGGGTGAGGCTCCGCCGTTTTTGCGGCGATGGCGATATTGGCGCCGTCGCGCGCGGCGCGTAGCGCAATCGCAAGCCCGATGCCGCGCGAGGCGCCGGTGATGAAGAGTGTTTTTCCGGAAAGCGCCATTACCGGGATTGCTTCTTGCGCGACAGGAATGCGGCAAAGGCCGCGCGCGCTTCGTCGGACTGCAAACGCTCGCGAAAATGCATGAGTTCGGTATCGATCTGCTGCTCGATGGCGTCAAGCCCGCCGCGCAACAGCGCCCGCGATACCGCCACGGCGCCGGCGGGAAGCGCCGCGATCTCGCGCGCGGCCTGCAGCGCCACGCCGTCGACGGCGGCGGTCTCGACCACGCTATTGACGATGCCGGCTTCTTTCGCGTCGGCGGCGGAGAGCGGACGGCCCATCACCAGCATCGAGAAGGCGCGCGCATAGCCCATGCGCAGCGGCGCCAAGAGACTCGATGCGGCTTCGGGAATAAGCGCGAGCTTGAGGAATGGCGTGGTGAAGGTCGCATCGGCCGAGGCCACGACATGATCGCAGTGAAACAGCATGGTCACGCCGATGCCGACGGCAAGGCCTCGCACGGCCGCGACCAGGGGTTTTCGATTGTGCGCAATCGCCTTGAGAAATTCGATCGTGTGAGGCCGCAGTGCGCCGCTTTGCGCCGATTCGAGAAACTCGCCGATGTCGGCGCCGGCGGAGAAAGCCCCGGCGCCGCCGGCGATGACGATGCAGCGGATCGCTTTGTCGTCTTGCGCTTCCCCAAGCGCGCGGGTCATCGCGGCATACATCGGCTGCGTCAACGCGTTTTTCTTCTCCGGCCGGTTCATCCGGATGGTACGGATGCCGGCATCGTCGCTGACCTCGATGGAATCGGACATAGCCCGTCTTTCGTGGCGGCGGCCGGCGGGGTCGCCGGCGCCCTCAGACATTATTATAGAGTGCGAAATCGGTGCCGATAGCCGGGGATATTATTGATCCCAGGGGGCACCGCCGTTATGGTCCGCCGGGCCGTGGGCGATCTCCGGCGCCAATCCGGATTGGGGCGTAGCCAAGTGGTAAGGCAGCGGATTTTGATTCCGCCATTCGGAGGTTCGAATCCTCCCGCCCCAGCCAGCGCGTGCGACCGGGCCGCCCCTTTCATTCGATCGCTGTGCGACGCAGGCCGGATGGCCTCTTCTTGACAGCCGAGACGGAGTGCCCATTGGCCGGTTGAAGCGATGGATCCGACGATATGCTTGCAGAGGCTGCTAACGCAAATCACGGCGGAGATGGACCATGATGGATCTGCTGTTCGTTGGTATCGGTTGGACCGACCTCGCGATGACCCTGAACCGGATCGCGGTCGGGGCATTTTTTATGCACTCGGGATATCACAAGCTGTTCAACGCAGAGCGCCACCGTACATTCGTCGATGAACTCAAGGCGCTCGGCGTTCCAGCAGTGGGCTTCAATCAATGGTGGGTGCCGTCGGTCGAATTCTCAGCCGGCGCCGCCGTCCTTATCGGGCTGTTGGCGCCGCTCGCCGCGCTTGGCCTGCTTGTCATCATTCTCGTCGCCATCGCCACGTCCGGCCGGCAGCGAATCAAACTCTACAAGCCGATCGACACCGGAGATCGCATCGATGACTGGCTCTATCTACCGGAGACGCTTTATGCCTTTATGTTGATCCTGGTCGTCTCGGCCGGTGCCGGGCCGTACAGCCTCGATGCCCTGATCCTGAGCCTGATGAATAAGCACGCTGCGTGACACCGCGTCAGTATACCGGCAAACCGCCGCCATCATGAGTGGTCCGCCGTGATTGTCTCGAATTTTCCAAACGCTGTGCGCGTCATCGAGCACACCTTGATACCGTTGAAAGACGGCACCACGCTCGCGGCCCGCATCTGGTTGCCGGAGGATGCCGAACAGAACCCCGTTCCTGCAATCCTGGAATTTCTGCCATATCGCAAGCGCGACGGCACCTACGAGCGGGACGCACTGACTCATCCGTATCTGGCCGGTCACGGCTACGCCGGCGTTCGCGTCGACCTTCGCGGCAGCGGCGAATCGACGGGCCTGCTGTTCGACGAGTACGCCAAACAGGAACAAGACGATGGTGTGGAGCTGATCGCTTGGCTGGCAGCGCAGCCTTGGTGCAATGGTTCGGTTGGGATGATGGGAATTTCCTGGGGTGGGTTCAATGGACTTCAAATTGCGGCACGCCGCCCTCCGGCACTCAAAGCTATCGTCACCATTTGTTCGACGGACGATCGGTACGCCGACGACGCGCATTACATGGGCGGCACGTTTCTGACCAAAGCGGGACTTGAATGGGCCTTTTTCTTTTTCAGCTTGATGTGCCTGCCGCCCGATCCGGCGCTGGTCGGCGATAACTGGCGGGCGATGTGGCTGGAGCGGCTGGAGAACATACCGCTGTTCCAGGACAATTGGCTGACGCACCAACGACGCGATGCGTATTGGAAGCATGGCTCGGTCTGCGAGGACTACGCAGCGATTCAATGCCCGGTCTATGCCGTCGGCGGTTGGACCGATGGTTATAAGAATGCAATCCCGCGTCTGCTTGAGGGATTGACGGTGCCCCGCAAGGGTCTCATCGGGCCATGGGCGCACGCCTATCCGCACTTTGCATTTCCCGGTCCGCAAATCGGCTTCCTCCAGGAAATGCTGCGCTGGTGGGATTATTGGCTCAAGGGCATCGATGCCGGCGTGATGGATGAACCGATGCTGCGGGCGTGGATGACGGACAGTGTGAAGCCGGCTCCCCACCACGACACGTTGCCGGGCCGGTGGATTGCCGAGCCTTCGTGGCCGGCGCCGGGAATAAAGCCGCGGCGGCTGTTCTTGACCGATGCGGGGCTGCGGGACGCCGCGGCGCCTTTGACGGCTCGCGCCGTATGCTCGCCGCAGACGGTTGGCACATGTTCAGGCGAGTGGGTTCCGTTCGGTCTCGGGCGCGATCAGGCGCGCGACCAGCAAGAAGACGACGTGCGCTCCCTAATTTGTGAGACGACGCCACTCGATGAGCCGATCGAGATCCTTGGCGCCCCGATCGCAACGCTCGATGTCGCCTCCGACCGGCCGATTGCAAATCTGGTCGTCCGGTTATGCGATGTGCACCCAACCGGCGAATCGCTGCGTGTCAGCTACGGTGTGCTCAACCTCACGCATCGCGACGGACATGAACAGCCCGCTTTGCTGACGGTCGGCAAGCGCACCCGAGTCCGCATCCAGCTCAATGATGCGGGCTCGGTCTTTCCAGCTGGGCACAAAGTGCGACTTGCGATATCCACGACTTACTGGCCGATGATCTGGCCCAGTCCGGAGACGGCAACGCTGCAGATCTTTGCCGGCACGCTCGACCTGCCGCAACGCGCGCCGAACGTCGCCGACGCCAAGCTTGCGCCTTTTCTTGAACCGGAGACGGCGACACCCGAGACGCCAACCATCCTTCATCGCGATGGTGTGCGGGTTGAACGCATCGACCGCCTCGGTCTGGAATTGGGCACACAATGGAAATCGCAGTATAATGTCGAGGAGAACGATCCGCTCAGCGCCGTTGCCGAACTGCACAATATCCAGACCGTGTCGCGAGACGCATGGCAAATCCGGGTCGAGACGCAGATGCGGCTGTCTTCGACGGGCAGTGCCTTCCTTCTGCAGGGAAGTTTGCGCGCCTTCGAGGGCGCAAACGAAGTGTGTCGTCGCGACTGGGACCGCTCTATTCCTCGAGAGTTTTCATGATGCGGGCTTCGTGACGGGAGCGAGGGCAGCGTTATGATAAATGGTATCAACGATGTGCTCATTCTTGCGGCGCGTCTGCTTCTCGCGACACTCTTTCTGATTTTCGGCTGGAGGAAGGTGAGGGACACTTCGGGCACCGTCAGTCAAATGGTGCAGCTTGGCGTCCCGACGCCGGTGCTGGCGACTGTCGTATCAATCTTCATGGAGCTGCCGGTTGCGTTCGCGGTCGCTGTCGGCGCCTTCACGCGTCCTGCGGCCGTACTCATGGCTTTATACTCACTGGGAACGGCGCTTATTGGGCATCGCTATTGGACAGTGCAAGGTGCAGGTTACGTCGACAGCCTGGATGGCTTCTACAAAGACCTCAGCATCATGGGTGGCTTCCTGCTGTTGTCCATTACCGGTGCGGGAAAATATTCGATCGATGCATTGTTAGGCATCGCCTAGCTATAATGTCTGTGTAACGTAACTTTCGCACCGGGTTAAAAATCGATATTTGTGTTTTTAGCTGAAGGTCCAGTTCATTGCTAAAGCACACTGCCGGACGTATTCTGGCGAAGGGTGAAACACGATATCCAAATTGGAGTCGTCCATGAGCCAAGCCCAAGTCGAGCAGAAAAACTATCTGATGCCGCCGAAGGACGGCATTACCGTCGCGCACTTTATCACCGTCGCCGACATCGAGCGATCGCTCCGATTTTACGAAACGGTCTTCGGTAGTCGCATTCTGAGCAGAGGCGATAGCAAGGGCGCGCCGGGTTACCTTCAGATCGCGAACACGTGGCTCATTGTCAACGTCGGTGGCGGTCCGACACCCGATAAACCAATGGTCACGCTCAGCGTCCCTCCCGACCCCGATTCAGTCAGCAGCTTCATGAATATCCGCGTTGCCGATATTCAAGCCTGCTATGAACTATGGAAAAGCCGAGGAGCCAAGTTCATCACCGAGCCAAAGCCCAAATACGGCGAGACGCGCTGCTACATTCGCGATCCTGACGGTTACATTATAGAAGTTGGGCAAAGCAAGCCGGACTTCACCTACGGCTAAACGGCTGCGATTCGAGCAGTGCGCTGTCGCTGAAGGGTTTCGCCAGGCAGGCGACCGCCCCTGCTCGCACATCCGGCTGGGCTGCAAATTCCGCGTGACCCGACGTATGCCGAAGATCGGGCGCTTACACCGTATTGAGGGGATAGGTAGTTCGGGTGACGACTTTTGCAGGCGGCGAACGCCCCCCTCGCTTAGGTGATCCCTAGTAGCGCAAATTGAGCGCGTTGGTCCGTCCAAACCCGGGCCACCTGCCAACCGTTGTGGTGGGCCATCTCCGTAAAGTGCGGGACATCGTATTTTCGCGAGCTCTCAGTATGAATCGACTCCTGCGCCGCAAAATGGAATTCGCGCCCCGCAACCGTGACGGAGTGTGCACTGCCACTGACCAGGTGCATCTCTATGGCCGATTCCGCCTCATTCCACTTCACCGCGTGCGAGAAATTCCTGAGCACAAAATTGCCCCCAAGCTCCCGATTGATCCGCGCCAGCAGATTCAGGTTAAACCGTGCCGTGACGCCGGCCGCATCATCATAGGCCGGCACCAGGACGTCCAGGGACTTGCGCAGATCGATGCCAATGATCGCCCTGCCGCCGGGGCCGACCTGAGCTCGCATTCGACGCAGAAATGTCGCGACTTCCTCGTCGTCGAGGTTGCCGATTGTGGAGCCAGGAAAGAAGGCGACTCGATTCGGCAGTGGTATCCAATCCGGCAGCGTAAAGTCGGCGCAGAAGTCCGCCACCACCGGACGGGTGGCCAGATCGGGGAAACGATCCCGAAAGCGCACCGTCGTTTGGTCCAGGAACTCCCGAGAGATATCGCTGGGTAGGGATAGGCGGGGATTCTTTAGCGCCGGGGTCAGGATTTCGGTCTTGGTGCCGGCGCCCGCGCCGTACTCCAAGAGCGTCACGTTCTCGCCGCAAAATTCGGCGATGTCCGCTGCCCCGTCCCGCAGAATCTGCGTCTCGACTCGTGTCGGGTAATACTCGGGAAGTTGAGTGATCTCTTCAAAGAGCTCACTGCCCGCCTCGTCATACAACCATCGGCTGGGCAATCTCTTCTGCGCGCAGTTCAGGCCATCGACGACGTCCCTGCGGAACCAGTCGCAGTCTCGCCCGGTATCCCGAGTGAAACTGGCGCGCGGCGCGTCCTGCGCCAGCCGCAGGCCGGAGAACTGCCAGCGTGCCGTGGGCGGAAAGAAATTGCGGTAGGTGTGACGAATGTGAACCGCCGGCGTCGCACAGGAGCCGCCGCGCAGTACGAACTGACCGGACATGAACTTGGCGTTGTATTCCCCGACGGCACCGCTCGCAGGCGAATATCCCGGGTATGGCTGAAATGGACTGCGGGTCCACTCCCACACATCACCGAACATCTGGCGCATCCCTTGGGATACCGGCGCCGCCATGGGTCTCAAGCGACCGGTGTCGGCGAAGTTGCCGTCGCGGGGCGCCGTACTGGCGGCGTGTTCCCATTCCGCTTCAGTGGGCAGGCGCTTGCCCGCCCATCGGGAGAACGCATCCGCCTCGAAAAAGCTGACGTGTACAACCGGGGCCTCCAGGTCCACGGGTTGCGGACCGCGAAGCGTCATCGACCAATAGACATCCTCATGCTTTTCCCAGTACAGGGGCGCGGTCCACCTCTCGGAGCGAACCGCATTCCAGCCCTCCGAGAGCCAAAGCAAGGGATTGGTGTAGCCGCCGTCGAGGATGAATTGCAGCCATTCCCTATTGGTGACCTGGCGGTTGGCCAGCAGATAGGGCTCCAGAAACACCCGGTGGCGCGGCCCCTCGCAATCGAAGGCAAATTCGACGCCCGAATGACCGATCTGCACCAATTCTCCCTCGAACGGGAGGTACTCGATGGCGAGGCCCGATCGGTCATTAACGGGCAGCGGCTCGGGCGCTTTGAAGGCCGGACGCAGAGGGCTTTGCGCAAACAGGTGCAAGATGTCGGTCAGGAGGAGCTCCTGATGCTGCTGCTCGTGATGACATCCCAATTCAATAAGCTTCGATACTTCGGCTCCAGGCCGCCATGTCAGGAGCTTGGCGATGCCGGCATCGACGTGTTCACGATACGCATAAACCGTATCGAGCGTGGGTCGAGTGAGCAGTCCGCGAGCAGGCCGCGGATGCCGATCGCCCAGGGCCTCGTAGTAGGAGTTGAAGAGGAAATTGAACCGATCATCGAACAGCCGGTAGCCCGGCAGATGTGGCACTAGCACCATGTTCTCGAAAAACCATGTCGTGTGAGCGAGGTGCCATTTCGCGGGGCTCGCATCGGGCATCGATTGTGCTGTGGCATCCGCATCGGTCAGGTCCGCCGTCAGCGAACGGCTGGCACGCCGGACGGCGTGAAAGAATTTTTCCGTCGCGCCCAGCTCTGGCGCGGACTTCAGCACATTGACTGCTTGCATAGAGCCTCCGATTCAATCCGGCGTGGAGTGACTGCGCAGCAGACGCCTCGCCTTGCGGAGAGACTATCGGCCTTGGCGCAGCATCACTTGGCAGTGCGCGTGCGCCAATGATCCTTACGTATCGGTGCTTCGGCGCGCCTAATGCGCCGGCGGCATTCCCGGACCCAAGGCGCGGCCCACGCCGCGCGCAACGTCTGATCCCGGGCCGAAAACCAATGAGTGCCACTAGAATCGTGATGGGCGTCGGTGGTTCCTAGCCCCCGGCGAGTGCCTCGATTATAGCATCAAGGCTCCACGGCCCAGACCCCGCCAGCATCACGACGGTCAGTCCGATGGAGTAGAGCGCTTCGGGGGTGTAGAGCACGTCGCCGAGCCAATCGGCGCGATCAACTGGCTGCCATGCACGTATCCGTTTAACGGAGTCGAGTGCAAAGGCCCCGACACATATCACAAAGAGCCCGAGCGCCGCCAGCACAGACAAGAGCCCAATGATGAGCGCGCACCCGCCGCTGAACTCTGCGCCAGGCAGGACCCATTGCATGATCGGCAGCGCGTGCACACCGTCGTTTTGCAGCGTGCTCGCCAGTGTCGCGTGCCGGGACTGGTTGAATAGCTTGTGGTAACCGCTGATCGCGAAGAACGCCCCGAGTGCCACCCGATTCAGTGTCAGCGCGGCGTTGGGCGCCTGCGCGCCTTGTATCATGAGTAATGCATGCATGATTAAAGCGCTCCCAGGTCATTGCGACAGAGCGAATTGACGTCCAAGCACGAGTCCATGACGGCAATGGCCGCGCAAAAGTCTTTTCGTAACCAACCAAGTGCGGGGGCGGTTTTCCCAACAGTGCACAGTCAGCCGCCTAACCCTGCGGTCGACCATCGTATGTTAGGACATACTCAATGATCCACAAGTCGCCGCTGCCTAAGATTCGATGAACTGCAAAGCGCTTTTTATTCGGCTGCAGAGTCCGCGTGATCTGTATGTTTTGTCGACCGAGAATTCGCTCGCGGGATTGGGGGTCCAGGAAAGCACCGGTTTGCAGCGCTGAACCCGGCGATCAGATGACGGCGCTATACCCGGATTGGCTGACCAATCAGTCGTGGTTGATGTTTGGATTCCCGGGGGTATAACTCACATTCACGGCTGACGCGCATATTTCTTCCCATGGTGGGCACTTCTCATCGGAACTGGAGCTATCAATGAGCGTTCAAATCGAGCCAAAGAGCTATGAGATGCCCCCCCAGCGACGGGTTCACCGTCACACTTTTTATCACCGTCGCCGACATCAATCGCTCGGCTGATTTCTATGAAAAGGTCTTTGGCGGCCGCATTCTGAGCAGAGGCGACAGCAAGGGTGCGTCCGGGCACATCCAGATCGGGAATACGTGGCTCATTGTGAACGTCGGGGGCGGGCCCACCCCGGACAAGCCGACGGTAACGCTGAGCGTCCCCGCCGACCCGGATAAAATCAGCAGCTTTATGAATATTCGCGTCGCGGATATTCAAGCCTGCTACAAGTTATGGAAAAGTCGAGGTGCGCAGTTCATCACAGAGCCGATCCCTAAGTACGGCGAGATACGCTGCTACATCCGCGATCCCGACGGCTATATCATTGAGGTCGGACAGAGCACCGACCTCACCTAAGGTTAAGTCCCCAGCGTCAACGGGTGCAGTGAGCCCGGAATTCCCTGGGATTCGGACGCTCTCATGCTGGTGAGTGTCGTCGTAGTGGGCGAATCAATGAAATGACCTTCTACAAATCGACGCTGCTGCAATAGGTGCAACGCGGGATCAATCCAACCATCTACTATGGCCGATACCATGATACGGCTGATTGCCGGAGCCAGTTTGAAACCGTGCCCGCTCAGGCCGGTCGCGACATGAAATCCTGGCACTTCGGGCGACTCCCCGAGAACGGGAAATCCGTCCAAGCTTTCGTCATAGATGCCACACCAGTTCGAGATCAATCCGCTCTCATTGAGTGCCGGTATTCTGCGTGTTGCACGGTCCACCAGGTCCGCAATCTCTTCCAAACTTGCGGAACGAAGATATGAATCAGGATCAACTTCTTCACGCGACTCTGCACGGCTGGTGGACCCAATCAAGACCCGACTGGCCGAGTCCGGACGCATGTAGAACAGACCCACTGCATCCG
>JBEKWD010000057.1:0-9234 GCA_049513435.1 Steroidobacteraceae bacterium
GGGCGCGAGTGCGCCGCACTGGCCCAGGCATACAGCACGGCAAGGGTTGCAAGACTGGCCGCTACGCTCACGGCGCGCGCACCCGGCACCGATGGGCCACCGCTCAGACGATAGACGGCCGCGACTGTCCAGTAGTACAGCGGCGGCTTCTCGATGAAGCGCTGCCCGTTGAGCGTCGGAATCAGACCCGGCGCGAGCGCCATTTCGCGGCTGATTTCGGCCTCACGGGGCTCGTCCGGCGTCCACAAGCCTCGATTACAGCCCAACAGCGCGAGCACCAGCAGCGCCAGCGGCAGCCACCAGGGGCCGGCACGCCGCAAGAGCGGAGCATTTGTGGACATAGACAACCGGCGGCAGCGAATTGGCGCGCACTCTAGCAACTTCCGCGCCGCACGGGGCACCGCTAAAAGCGTGCATTTGACAGCTTCGCACCGGGGGCGCGATGCTGAAGCGCATGGTGCTCTCGCCCCCGGAGTTGCGGCGCTACAGCCGCCATCTCAAGCTGGCCGAAATCGGCGTTGCGGGCCAGGAGAAGCTCAAGGCCGCGCGCGTGCTCATCGTCGGCGCCGGCGGCCTGGGTTCGCCCGCGGCGCTGTATCTGGCGGCCGCCGGCGTCGGCAAGCTCGGGCTGCTGGATTGCGATCGGGTCGATGAGTCGAACCTGCAGCGCCAGTTGCTCTACGATCCGAGCGACGTGGGCCAGCCGAAAGCTGAAGCCGCGCGCGCGCGCATTGCAGCTCTCAATCCGCAGATTACGGTGCTTGCCCACCAGAGCGAGTTGTGCGCCGCTAATGTGCGCGAACTCTTCAGCCTCTACGATCTGATCGTCGATGGCAGCGATCGCCTCAGTACGCGTTATCTGGTCAACGACGCCTGCGTGCTCTTCGGCAAGTCGCTGGTTTCGGCCGCGATCCATCGCTTTGAGGGCCAAGCCATGAGCTACGTGCCCGGGCACGCCCCATGCTATCGCTGTGCGTTCCCGCAGATGTCGGAGGCGCTGGTACCGAACTGCGCCGAGGTCGGTGTACTGGGCGTGCTGCCCGGCGTGCTGGGCACAATTCAGGCCACCGAGGCGATCAAGCTGATCGTCGGCGTGGGCCAGCCGCTGCTCGGACGGCTGCTCACCTACGACGCGCTGGAGCTACGTTTCAGCGAGTTTCGCTTTGCCCGGCGTAGCGACTGCGCCGTCTGCGGCGAGCAGCCGAGCATCCTCGAGCCCACCGATCCGCCCGGGTTCTGCACGCTCGAGGAAATGCGGCAGGTTCGCCACATCAGCGCACCCCAATTGGCGCAGGCGCTCGCCTCGGGCGCTGCGCCCCACAGGCTGATCGATGTGCGCGAGCCGGCGGAATTCGTAACCGGCCACCTAACCGGCGCGATCAACATTCCGCTCGGTCAGATCGAGCGCTCAGGCGCGATGCTGCCGCGTCACGAGCGCGTGGTATTCATGTGCCGCAGCGGCGCGCGCAGCCTCAAGGCCTGTGCGCTCGCGCGGCGCGCGGGTGTCGCCGAGCCCCTGCAGCTCGACGGCGGATTATTGGCCTGGAAAGCGACTGTAGAGCCGTCGCTGATGCTCTAGCCGGCGGCCGCCGGGCCGGCACCGGCAGCGCGTTCCAGATCATCGACGAAGGCCTCGATGTCCTGCGTACGCGTGGCCCAGGAGCACATG
Source organism: Steroidobacteraceae bacterium (assembly GCA_049513435.1). Classification (GTDB taxonomy): domain Bacteria; phylum Pseudomonadota; class Gammaproteobacteria; order Steroidobacterales; family Steroidobacteraceae; genus FEN-1191. Next base: position 1,670 of record JBEKWD010000057.1, read on the forward strand.
AGCCTGTAGCCTGCGGCCCCGAGCCGGTAAAAGTGCCAGCCCCGACTGACCATTGCTGCGACCACGGCGGGCGCGAGCTCCACAAACACGGCGTTCGCCTCGACTGGCCGCAACGGCCTGAGTCCGGGAATTCGAGTCAGCGCCTCGGCCAGTTCTGTGGCCGCGGCATTGGCATGCGCGGCATGCCGCAGCCAGGCGCCCTGCTCGAGCACTCCGACCCACTGACTCGTATGAAAGCGCATTTTCGAGGCCAGCTGGCCTGCCTGCTTGCGCCGGTACTCGAACTGCGCTGCCAGTTCGCGGTTGAAGAACACCACGGCCTCGCTCGAGCCCAGACCGCACTTGGTGCCGCCCAGACTGAGCACGTCCACGCCGGCGCGCCAGCTCAAATCCGCCGGACGCACGCCGCGGCTGGCCAGCCCCGCCACGGCATTGGCGAAGCGCGCGCCGTCCATATGCACGGCGAGTGCGTGGGTGCGCGCCAGGGCGCTCAACGCTGCGATCTCGGCGGGCTGGTAGATGCTGCCCCATTCGGTCGTCTGGCTGATCGACAGTGCGCGCGGTTGGGGAAAGTGCACATCATCGCCGCGCTCGATCGCCTGCAGCACGCCGGCCAGCGTGACTTTGGCATCCGCGCCGGCGACCGTGAGCAACTTCGCACCATGGCTGAAGAACTCCGGTGCGCCGCATTCATCAGTCTGCACGTGTGCGGCCTCGTGGCAGACGATGCCCTGATAGCTCTGGCAAAGCGCGGCCAGTGCCAATGCGTTCGCGGCCGTGCCGTTGAAAACGAAATACACCTGCGCCGCTTCATTTTCGAACAGGGCGCGCACCAACTCGCTGGCGCGCTGCGTCCACGCATCAGTGCCGTAGCTGGGTGCATAGCCATCATTGGCGGCTGTGAGTGCGGCCCAGGCTTCAGGGCAGATGCCCGCGGTATTGTCGCTGGCAAATTGCCAGCCCGGCTCGATCTCTCGCATGAGGCAGCAAGGCTAACCGATTTCCACGCCGCCGCCTGCGATTTGGCCTTAGGCAATGCTACGCTGGCGATCGATGTATGCACTCGCGGTACACGGCGGTGCCGGCACACTGTCTCGCACGCAGCTCAGCGGCGAGCGCGAGCAAGCCTATCGGCAAGGGCTCGCGGCCGCATTGAGCGCGGGGCAGGCTGTGCTCGAGGCGCAGGGCTGCGCGCTCGATGCAGTGCAAGCCTCTGTTACGACGCTCGAGGATGATGAGCTGTTCAATGCCGGGCGCGGTGCGGTGTTGACCGTCGATGGAACCGTCGAGCTCGATGCGGCCATCATGGACGGCACGCAATTGCGCGCCGGGGCGGTGGCGCTGCTGCGCCGTGTGAAGAACCCGGTGCAGCTCGCGCGCCGCGTACTTGAAGAATCCCCGCACGTGTTCCTGGCTGCCGAAGGCGCCGAGCGCTTCGCGCAGGAGCTCGGGCTGAGCATGGTCGCGAATGAATATTTCATCACCCCGTACCGTCAGCAGCAGCTCGCAACGCTGCAGCAGCCAGCGGCGCGGGCGATGCCCGCGACGCTCGATGAGTCGCCGTTTGGCACCGTCGGCGCGGTGGCGCGTGATCACGCTGGCCGCCTGGCGGCCGCCACCTCGACCGGTGGGACCGCCGGCAAGCGCGCGGGACGCATCGGCGATTCGCCCGTCATCGGCGCCGGCACCTATGCCGATGACCGCAGCTGCGCGGTTTCGACCACGGGCCACGGGGAATGGTTTCTGCGTACCGTGCAGGCCTACGACATCGCTGCGCGTCTGCGCTACGGCGCCGCGACGCTCGCGCAGGCCACCACCGATGCGATCACGCATCGGCTGGCGTCGATGGGAGCCGTGGGCGGCCTGATTGCCGTGGACAGCCAGGGCGAGATCGCCATCTGCTACAACACGCCGGCGATGTTTCGCGCCAGCGTCAGATACGGCGAGACGCCCCGCATCCAGATCTATTGATTGAACGAATAGACGAGATTCAAGGTCGTGAGCGTGTCGACCTTCTTCAGGCCGGCTGGCGGCTGGGTATTTTCGATAAACGTGTAGCCGACGCTCAGCGCGAGGGTCTTGGACATGTTGACCACGAGCGCCAGATCGTCCTCCAGCTGAGTATTGCTCGGCCCCGCTTCGACCTGCGCTTTCTCGGTGAGCTTGGTAATGGCGTTGAAGATGTGCGCGTAATCGAGCTCGAAAGTCCCGACTCCATTGCCAGTCGAATCCTCAGGGATGCGCTCGATCACGGCGCCGTCGGTATCTTTAATGATGAGCTCGGGTCGCAGCCGCCGGTAGCCCACGCCGAGCTGGCCGGTCAGCTGGTCGGACTTGGTATCCAGCATGTGATAGCCGACACCGAACGTGACGCTGCCCTGGTATTGGAAGCCGCTGAACTCATCGTCCGTGTAGCGCAAGGCGCCGAAAGCGAACGTGCGCGGGTTGAATTGATAGTTGGACTGCAATAGCGCCGCCCAGCGCTCGGCCGCAGTGATGCCATTGCTGGTCGAATAAAGTCCCTCCAGATGCAAGCTCTGCTTCCAGGGCCCGTCCAGATCGCCCAGATCGATCTTGGCGTTGGCTGAATCAGCGTCGGTATTGCCGCGGGACAGGACCAGCCCGGCCTGCCCCTTGCCGCTCCAGCCTTGCGGCGGCGGCGGTGCCGGTGCGTCGTCGGCACAAGCCGCCGACAGCGCGAGCGCTGCGACGAGTCCCGCAGCGAAATTCCCGTTCCTATACATGCCTTGCTCCTTGAAGCGATTCGTCTCACCACGGCAGCGCGTCCAGATCAACATTGCCACCGGTCAATACGATTCCGACGTGCGCGCCCTGAACGTCGATGCTGCGTTCGAGCACAGCGGCGAACGGCACGGCGGATGAAGCCTCGACGATAATGCGCAGATTCTGCCAGAGCGCACGCATGGCGCGCACGATGGCGGCCTCATCGACTGTGACGACCGCATCGAAGTGCGCTCGCATGAGCTCGAAGGTGCGTGCGCTCAGCGTCGCACGCAAGCCATCGGCAATCGTGTGCGCCGCAGCCGCTGGCGCCAGTGCGCCGGCAGCAAAGGAGCGCTGCGCATCATCGGCCGCGGCCGGCTCGACCGCAATCAGATGGATATCGGGTCGCAGGGCCTTGACGGCGACGCCGAGCCCACTGGCCAACCCGCCGCCGCCCACCGGGCATAACAGCCACTCGAGCTGCGGCACCTGCTCGAGCAGCTCGAGCGCGATTGTGCCCTGTCCGGCGATTACGTAGGGGTCGTCGTAGGGATGAATGAACAAAGCGCCGCTCTGGCTCGCGACCTGCGCCGCCATGGCTTCGCGCGCGGCCAGCGTCGGCTCGCACAACAACACTTGCGCGCCAAGGCTGCGAACGGCCGCAAGCTTGGCGGCCGAGGCATTGCGCGGCATGACGATGCGCGCGCTCAGATTGCGCCGCCGGGCGGCATAGGCGACTGCGGCGCCGTGATTACCCGAGGAATGCGTGACGACACCAGCGCGCAATTGCTCGCTGGTGCGCGCTTCGATAGCGTTGCTGGCACCGCGCAGCTTGAACGCGCCCACAGGCTGCAGGCTCTCACATTTGAAATACAGTCTCGCGCCGGTAGTCTCATCGAGCGACGGGCTCTCGAGCACCGGAGTACGCAGCACGCTGCCGGCGATGCGCCGCTGCGCGGCGCGAATGTCGGCGAGGCTAACTTCCGGCTGCGTCATCGCTTCAGGGCGGCACTAGTGTTGGATCAAAGCCGGCCGCCCGCACCGCATCGACGATCGCTTCGGCGTGCTGCGCATCGCGGCCCTCGAAACTGAGCTCGAGCGTTGCCGACTTGGCCGGCACCACACTCGAGAGGCGCCGGTGCAGGACATCGAGGATATTGCCGCCCTGCGCGCCGACGACTGCCGCGACGCGCGAGAGTGCTCCGGGCTGGTCGGCAATAGGAATGCTCAGTGTCACGATTCGATGCTCGCGGACCAGCTCGCGCATGATGACCGAGGCGAGCAGGCGAGGATCGATGTTGCCGCCCGATAGAATCACACCCACATTGCGGCCGCGATATCGCTCTGGCTGCGCCAGTATCGCGGCCAGGGCGGCCGCGCCAGCGCCTTCGGCCACGGTCTTCTCGACGTTGAGCAGCAGGGCGATGCCGCGTTCCAGGTCGTTCTCGCTGACCAACACGATATCCTGCACCAGCTCGCGCACCACCACACGCGTGAGCTCGCCCGCCGATTTGACCGCGATGCCCTCGGCGATCGTGTTGCCCTGGCCTACCGCCTGCTCGCCGCGCACGGCCGCGCGCATCGAGGGATAACTGTCGCTCTGCACGCCGATGATCTCGATGCCCGGCGCGAGGGCTTTGGCCGCGACGCTGATACCGGCGATCAGGCCGCCGCCACCGATCGGCACGACGAGCTGCGCGAGCTCTGGCACGGCTTCGAGCATCTCCAGTGCGATGCTGCCCTGACCGGCCATGACCTGCGCATCGTCATAGGGGTGCACGAACGTGAGGCGCTGCGCGGCGGTGATCTGCTGTGCATGCTCGAAGGCTTCGAGCAACGTGTCGCCGTGCAATACCACCGTGGCACCGTGCGAGCGCGTGTGCTGCACCTTGATGAAAGGCGTCTGCACTGGCATCACGATGGTCGCCGGAATACCCAATCGATGCGCGTGGTAGGCCACCGCCAGTCCATGATTGCCGGCCGACATCGTGCAAACGCCGCGCTGGCGCTGCTCCGGCGTGAGCAGCAGCAGCCGGTTCAGGGCCCCGCGCTCCTTGAAGGAGGCGGTAAACTGCAGATTCTCGAACTTGATATAGATCTGCGCGCCGGTCAGCTGCGTGAGCGTGCGCGAATGCAGGCACGGAGTATTGAGCACCTGATCGGCGATCCGCGCTCTCGCCGCCCGCACGTCCTCAAGCGTGATGCATAGGCTCATCGCATGCGCCTTGCCCGTGGCAGCCGCTCGGCTCGAGCGCTGCGCCGGATATGGGAATAAGCTATTATGGCACTGCGCCGATTGCCCGCGCTCAGGAGAGTTCCTTGGCCAAACCCAACTACCGACAGCAGAAGAAACAGCGCGAGCAGGCGAAGAAGAAGAAGAACGACGAGAAACTGCAGCGCCGGGGTCGCAAACCTGGCGTCAATGAACAGGTGCCTACAGTATGAGCAAGGGCATGGACCAGAAGAAGGAAGGCAAGAAGAAGCCAGCCAAGAGTCTGGAGGAGAAGCGGGCCGCAAAGCGCGCGAAGAAGGCCGAACGCGGTTTCATGCATCGACCCTGAGGGGTCGCTGGTTCCACAATTCGATCGCAGGCTCGAGCGCACTGCCGTGCTCGTAGCCGAGCGCACTCAGCGAACCCGCGTCAAGGCCGAAGTGCAATCCGGCCTGAATCGACAGCTCGATCCAGCGCACCGCGAGGGCACGCAGCAGGTGGCCATGCGAGAAGAGCGCGACCCGGCCAGGCATGGCTTGCGCCTGCGCCAGAATCTGATCGGCGCGCGCGCTGACCTGCTCGGGTGATTCCCCGCCGGGGCAGCCGTCGCGAAACACATCCCATTGCGGCCGCGTGGCTTGAATTTGCGCGCGGGTCAATCCCTCGTAGTCGCCGTAGTCCCATTCGTGCAGCAGCGGGTCGATGCGCGCCTGCGCACCGAGGCCCGCAAGCTCACAGGTACGCCGTGCGCGCTGCATTGGACTGACCAGCACCTGACTGAAGCTTATGGCGTGCAACAGCGCGCCCAGCTGCCGCGCCTGCTGCTCGCCCTGTTCAGTCAATGGCAGATCGGTGCGGCCAGTGTGTTGGCCGCTCAGCGACCAGCTCGTCTGTCCGTGGCGGATCAGGTAGACCTGTTCGACCATTGCGCCGGGTCCCATTGCCAGTTGCGGATCTCCGGCATGTCCTCACCAAATTGAACGATGTATTGCTGGTGTTCGATGAGCTTGCGCTGCAGAGCGGCCTTGAGCTGCTGCCCCTGCTCGCCGGTCTGCGGCACCCGATCGATGACATCCATGGTCAGGTGAAAGCGATCCATGTCGTTGCGCACCGTCATGTCGAAGGGGGTCGTGATCGTGCCCTCTTCCTTGTAGCCGCGTACGTGCAGGTTGTGGTGGTTGTGGCGCCGATAGCTCAGGCGGTGAATGAGCCAGGGATAGCCGTGAAAGGCGAAGATGATCGGCTTGTCCAGCGTGAACAGGCGGTCGAAGTCGGGATCGCTCAGGCCATGCGGATGCTCACTCGGCGGCTGCAGACGCATGAGGTCGACGACGTTGATCAGCCGTATGTTGAGCGTGGGCAAGTGTTGTCGCAGGATCGAGACCGCGGCGAGGGTCTCGAGCGTCGGCACATCTCCGGCGCAGGCCATGACGACATCGGCGTTGCCGCCCTCATCGTTGCTGGCCCACTGCCACACGCCGATGCCTGTGGTGCAATGCGCTGTCGCCGCCTCAATCCCGAGCCATTGGGGCGCGGGATGCTTGCCGGCAACCACGACGTTGACGTAATGACGGCTGCGCAAGCAGTGATCCATGACCGATAACAGGCAATTCGCATCGGGCGGCAGGTACACGCGCACGATCGCGGCCTTCTTGTTGCATACCACATCGATAAAGCCCGGATCCTGGTGCGTGAAGCCGTTGTGATCCTGGCGCCAGACATGCGACGAGAGCAGGTAATTCAGCGAGGCGATCGGGCGTCGCCATGGCAGCTGCGCGCTGACCTTGAGCCACTTCGCGTGCTGATTGAACATCGAGTCGACGATGTGAATGAAGGCCTCATAGCAGTTGAACAGGCCGTGCCGCCCGGTGAGCAGATAGCCCTCGAGCCAGCCTTCGCACTGATGTTCGCTGAGCACTTCGATCACGCGACCGCTCAGGGCGAGTGATTCATCGGTGGGCAGCGTCGCCGCCTGCCATTGTCTTGCCGTGCACTCAAACACCGCATCCAGCCCGTTCGAGATCGTCTCGTCGGGTCCAAACAGACGAAAATTGCGCTCTGGTGAGTTGAGCTGCATGACATCGCGCAGCATCGGCCCGAGTGCACGGGTATCGCCCGGGCCCATCGTGCCTGGAGTGGGCACGTCGAGCGCATAGTCGCGAAAGTCCGGTATTTTCAGCTCGCGCAACAGCAAGCCGCCATTGGCGTGTGGGTTCGCGCCCATGCGTCGCGCCCCCGTGGGCGCCAGCGCGGCCAGCTCGGGCCGCAGGCGTCCCTGCTCATCGAACAATTCCTGCGGCCGATAACTGCGCATCCACTCCTCGAGCTGCTGCAGGTGTTGCGGCGGTGAGGAGTCGCTGATGGACAGCGGCACCTGGTGGGAACGAAACGTGCCCTCGTTCGGCTTGCCGTCGACCATTTTCGGTCCGGTCCAGCCCTTCGGGGAATTCAGTACGATCATCGGCCACGCCGGCCGCGCGCAGTTGCCGTGCTCGCGCGCGGCGGACTGGATTTGCCGGATCTGCTCCACGACCGTATCGAGTGTCGAGACCATCGCCCGGTGCATCGGCTCGGGCTCGTGACCCTCGACAAAAAACGGTATCCAGCCGCAGCCGCGCAGCAGTGAGTC
>JBEKWD010000058.1:0-9212 GCA_049513435.1 Steroidobacteraceae bacterium
CTTGGACTGTACCGGTCACGGGAGGTGAACCCATTAAGCTGCTGCCCAACGCATCAGCCCTCACCTACGTTGGCCCGCGCGAAGTAATGTTCTCAGAGTTCAAGACTGGCATTCACTTAGGGATTGTTACAGCCAAGGAGGATCGCTCAGGCTACCGCGACATCTATTGGCCGGTGCACGAGCGCGCAATGGCGCACTTCTCCTATTTGTCGCCGGACCGCAGATCCGTATTGGTCGTGGAGATGGATGGCGCCGGACAGTTTCGGCGCTGTCGCCTGCTGCCGTTTGGTGGCGGTTCCAGCGGCGTTCCCGTCGGACCGATTGGTGGGGCCTGTATCTCCGCGGCCTGGTCGACGGACGGGGCATGGATGTACTTTTCGGCCAAAGTGGCCGGGCACTCGCATCTGTGGCGCCAGCGCTTTCCTGGCGGCGAACCGCAACAGATTACTTCTGGACCTGCCGACGAGGAGACCGTATCCGCGCCACCCGATGGCCGTTCGCTGCTGACTTCGATCGGCACCAGGCACGACACGCTGTGGCTCCACAACGCAGATGGCGAGCGACTAATTACGACCGAGGGCAACGCATTTTCACCCTGGCTATCAACCGACGTACGTCGTCTGTATTATCTTTCGGCAAATAATTCCGCCGCGGGTGTCGCTCTTTCGCGTATGGATCTGGCAACGGGTAGCCACGAGGTGCTGCTGTCGGAATTCAACGTCCGAGAATATGACGTGACTCCCGACGAGCAGCAGGTAGTCTTCACGATAGTCCGTGATGGTGTGTCCCAGATCTGGCTGGCGCCGCTGGACAGACACGCGCCGCCGAGATTGCTGATCAGTGGCGGGGACCAACCCAAGTTCGGCGATGGCAAGGTGTTCTTTCGAAGCCTCGGCAAACGGGTAAATTACCTGCATCGCATGAACCTGGATGGAAGCAACGATACGCAGATACTATCGACGCCGATCCTCAACTTTCATGCTGTCGCGCCCGACGCGAGATTCGTGAGCGTCGATAAGCCGGTCGACGGCGGCCTTGGCGCAGCATGGCTGATCTCGGTGGAAGGTCGCGGCGAGCACCTTATCGATAGAGGCTGGTTTCCTTCGCATTGGTCGCGCGACGGCAAGGTGCTTTATGTCGAGATCGGATCTGTGGGTCCAGCCAGCCCAGCCGGCGGCACTGCTGTTGTGAACTTGAATGCTGACGGCGTACCGGTCGAGCCCATATTGCCTGTAGCGCCGGGTACGAAAGTGATACCGCAACCGGAGAATACTCTGGCCCTGGCATCAGATCCGTCTGTCTATGTGTATGTCAGGTCTGAAATGCGGAGAAACATTTACCGGATTCCGTTGCATTGACGAGCCCCCAACGAAACGGCTACTTACGCCGCTGCTCGAGCCGTTCGCAGGTTTTATGTCAGGAGCTTAGCGAGCGGCTCCCAATAGTGAGCTTTCCATCCCGAAGCCAGGCTCTCTGCCTCGCCTTTAGGAAAGCCCGCCTGGTCGAAGATGATTTTAGACCCTGAGCCCTGCTCCACGAGCTCGAATCTGGCAATCGAATAAACGCCCACAGGCCAGTCGCCCGCTCGCCAGGCCTGGACGACCCGCACGCTCGGCACAAGTTCGACATGCCGTCCCGTGATGAACCCGCCGAAAAGCGCAAACGCGCCTCCTGCTTCCGTACTAATCTGTGCGGGTGTATCTGGTAGGTGCATCGCCTGCAGGGCTCCACTGAGCTGTATGACGCGGGTAAACTGTTTAGCATCGGTAAGAGCCTCGTAGACGCGCCTCGGGCTCGCCGTAAAAACCGGCTCCTGGTGAATAGAGTCCGCCGTATGGGATATCCCATCCTCAGCTCCTGCCCCGACCACAGTTGAACTCAGAACGAGGCCACCGAATGCGCCAGCAACCCCGACAATCGCCTGGCGCCGTGTACGTCCGTGGGTCAGCGCTGTGAGAACTGCTCTATCGCCCATATCCGCCCCCTAGTTTTGCATTGAAGACATAAGAGCATCGCCTGAAAAGATGTTCAAGATAATATTTTGATTTAGGAGATCGTATGCCATACCCGGTCGGTCATCGCGCAGCGATGCGTAAACGCATCATTGACAGCGCACGCAGGCTCTTCAATCGTCATGGCTTTGAGTGTGTCTCTCTCAACCAGATCATGGCCGGTGCAGGCCTAACGCATGGTGTGTTCTATAGCTATTTCAAAAGCAAGAGCGATCTGTACGCCGAAGTACTAGGGTGCTTTTTCACTGACCCCGAGTGGAGGAATTGCTGGGAAGGTGTGCATGTGGATCTGTCGTCGACTGATGTGGGCCCACAAGTTGTCCGTGCGTATCTGTCTCGTCAGCATTTCGAGGACGTCGAGAATTCCTGTCCGATGGTCGCACTGCCAACGGACGTCGCGCGCGGCGGTGTAAGCGCAAAGCGCGCTTTCGAGACAGTCTTTAAGGCAATGGTGAGCGTCTTGGAGCGAAGCTTGACCAGGAAGAGCCGCCGACGCCGCACGACTGCACAGTGCATTGCCGCCTTATCCATTGGTGGCATGGTCGTGGCGCGAACCATGGTCGATCGCGCTCTTGCCGATGAATTGCGCGCCGCCTGTCTATCCGTTGCTCTCGAACTTGGCGGCTGGGGAAAGAAGAGGAAATCGAAAAACTCAGAAGCCACACGGCCACAAACGCTGCGCGCGGCATAGGTGCCACCGGCATTGGGGATCAAACGAGGTAGTACCGCATAGCGTTGCCATCTTTCTTCTTCCTGATGAGGCCGCGCTTAATCAGCGTATTACGCAAACCATCGGACTGCTGGACGTTCAAGAGCCGATTGAGTTCCGACGGCCGTATACCAGGGCGCGTTCTGATCAGCGAAAGCACCTTTTCCACGTTGCCACTCGAGCGACTCTGACTGGCTCGTTTGGTCGATTTAGTTCTGTACTTGCCCAGATTCTGAGCGCGTGAAGTCTTCGCCGGCATTTTGGGTCCTTGCGGTCTGCGCTTCCTGGCCTACTCGATCTTGAGCACGACCCGGAAGCGTGCTTTCCCGCTTATCATCCGATCGTAGGCTGCCTGGGCTTGCTCGAGCGGGTAGATCTCGTTCATCGAAGCGATTTTGTGCCGCTGGCTAAACAGAAGTGTGTCTTCCGAATCCACACCGGTGCCGGAATACCAGCCCCTGACGGCTGCGCGCTTCTGCAAGAGCTCGAGCGAATCAACCGTTAGGGCGCCAACCGCTCCGATCACCATCATCGTGCCATTCACGCCGAGTCCGCCTACGATCGCCTGCATCGCAGCAGCATTGGTTACCGTGGCCAGGATGGCGCGGGCTCCGCCCAAATTACGCAGAGCAGCGGCCGGATCTCCTTCAGAGCTGTCGATGTATTCACACGCTCCCAGTGAGCGCGCCAGCTTTTCCTTATCGCGGCCACGATTTACCGCGACCACACGAAATCCCAGACGGGCCGCAAACTGAATCCCCAGATGACCTAAGCCGCCCACGCCGTGAATCGCCACGAGGTCGCCGGCTCCAGCACCGCAGTGGCGCAGTGCATTGAATGTCGTAATACCTGCACACAGCAGCGGCGCAGACTCGACAGCGTCTAGTTCAGCGGGCACGCGTGCCAGTGCTGTGAGGTGCGCCAGCATGTGCGTTGCATAGCCACCATCACGGGTCACGCCCGTTGCACCATGAATGTTCTCGCACGCAAATGCATTGCCGTGACGACACGCTAAACAGTACCCGCAGTTGCCGGGGAACCAGCCGACTCCCACGCGCGTACCGGTCTGCCATCCGTCGACATCAGGGCCCATAGCCTCCAATGTGCCAATCACTTCGTGACCCGGAATCCGAGGGTACTTGAGGCCGGGCATCTGCCCCTGTACCGTCAATACATCGCTGTGACAAACACCGCACGCCTGGACACGGATACGTACCTCGTGACGCCCCGGTTCCGGGACATCGCGCTCTTCCAGCCGAAACTTTGAGTCCCTGGCCGGAACGACCATTGCGCGCATTTTTGGCATAGCTACCTCCGTACCCTTCACCCGGCGGCGCGGATAATTTAATCAGATAGGTCGTTAGTAAGCACCCAGGCAATGAGCCGGTGCGCCCGCCGCGCCGCACCGCCCTGTGCTATCTAGTAACGGGCGCGCGCAGGCTGACTACTCCCGCGACCGCGCGGGCTCGGGTGACGGCCGCGGGCGCGCGGCTGCGCGCGGTGAACTGGAGCGCGCGGTACGCCGCCGGATGCGGGCGTCGGTGTCCCCGTGGCGGCGCTGCGCCGCGGCGAATTCACCGCATAAGGCGGTAGCGTCGCGAGCGCTAAGGAGTGACCGAGAACTTTCTCGATGTCCTTCAGGAGCGGCACTTCCGCCGGCGCGACCAGGGAGATGGCTGAGCCGCTGCCGCCGGCGCGCGCCGTGCGACCAATGCGGTGCACGTAGTCCTCAGGAACATTGGGCAGGTCGAAGTTCACTACGTGCGGCAGTTCGATGATATCAAGACCGCGCGCCGCCACCTCGGTGGCCACCAGCGCAGTGATCCGATTCTGCTTGAAGTCACTGAGCGCATGCGTCCGTGCCGTCTGGCTCTTGTTGCCGTGAATCGCCGCGGCACGCACGCCAGCGGCCACGAGCGCCTGCGTGAGGCGGTTGGCACCGTGTTTGGTGCGGGTGAACACCAGTACCTGGTGCCAATTGCCGCTGTCGATGAGATGCACCAAGAGGTCGCGCTTGTGTTCCTGGGGCACGAGATATACGTGTTGCTCGATGCGCTCGGCGGCCGCGTTGCGCGGCGCGACTTCAACAGTCAGCGGGTCACGCAGCGAGCGGGCCGCCAGAGTGCGGATGTCCGCGGAATAGGTCGCCGAGAACATCAGCGTCTGGCGCTCACGCGGCAGGAGCTTGAGAATCCGGCGGATCGCGTGAATGAAGCCCATATCGAGCATGCGATCGGCCTCGTCCAGCACGCAGCAACGCACCTGCCCCAAATCGAGCAGGCCGCGCTCGGCGAGATCCAGCAGTCGGCCGGGCGTCGCCACCAGCAGATCGCAGCCATTGCGCAGTGCCTCGATCTGAGGCTTCTCGCTCACGCCGCCGAATACCACGAGGGTGCGGACTTTAACGTGACGACCATATGCGCGGGCACTCTCGGCGACCTGCGCTGCCAGTTCGCGCGTCGGGGTGAGCACCAGTGCGCGCGGGAGGCGCCCGGACTGCGTCGCCAGCTGCTGCAGGATCGGCAGCACAAACGCCGCGGTCTTACCGGTGCCGGTCTGCGCACCGGCGAGCACATCGCGGCCAGCGAGTACGGCGGGAATGGCTGCGCGCTGAATGGGGGTTGGCGTGGTGTAGCCCTTTTCGGCCACGGCACGCACGAGTTCGGGCGTGAGCCCGAGATCATTGAATGACATCTGGGTGAAACCTCTTTCCGACTCGCCCGGCAGCCTCATGGCGGCTACGGCGGTCAGATGCGAGGCTTGAGTAAGTGGTAAATCGGATGCGCCCGGGTGCTGACCGAGCACTTAAGGACGGCAGGCGGCGCGCACTGTACACAGATTGCGGGGCTGCGTCCAATCGGGCCGCACCTGGACGATTAGCGCTTCACGACTCAGCGATGGCAACGCGAGAGAGCGACGTTCGAGCCTCACTACGCCTTGTGAGTCGCAGTTGCTTTGCCACCACGGCGTCGAGCATCCTCGCGGGAAGAAGTCTGGGCAAAGTCCAGTTCTTAAAACGTTGCTTAATGACTGCGTAGCGTGCCCTCGGTTTTGCTGTGCTGAGTGCCACGTGGACCGCTTCGCCCAGACGCTCAGGGGAAAAGCCCTTACGTCCTTCGGTGACAATGAACTTCTGGAAGTTCTGCACCGCCTCCCAATACTCGGTCTGTTTGAACTCACTCAGATCTTCTTTTTCACCCTTGTCGTACATCGCCGTGTTCACGAAGCCCGGTTCGATCATCACGAGGTCGATGCCAAATAACATCAGTTCCAGCCGCAGCACGTCTGACATTCCTTCAAGACCAGCTTTGGAGGCGCTATACGCACCGAGAAGCGGGATAGGAACTTTTGCGCCGCTAGAGGTGATGTTCACGATGCGCCCGGCGGGACCCTGTCTCTTCTGATCCGTTCCCAAAAGAGGAGCGAAGGCTTGGATCACAGCTAGCGGAGAGATCATGTTGACATCCAACTGCCGCCTGTACTCGCTGGGCCTCAGATAAAGCAGTGGCCCACTGACCACAATTCCTGCATTGTTCACCAGGCCAACCAGATTCCTGTCGCCTATCATGGAGCCGACCTTCTGGGCAGCTTGATGTACAGCGTCGGCGTCCGTAATGTCCATCATGAGGGGTACGAAGCCATTACCAAACTCTGTTTGCAAACGCTCGGCGTCAGCCTGCTTGCGTACAGAGCCGAACACGCGAAATCCCTTTGAAAGAAGGACCTTTGTGGTTCCCCAGCCAATTCCGGTCGAGACCCCAGTGACTACGACATCTTTGCTGTTCGCCATCGCAGTTCTCCTAAGGATCGCGCGCAGGTGCTTCCGCAGTCTATTCATCTACCCGCGTGAAGTGCGCTCGTCTGTTCGCTGCCGCACGCCAACGATCGTTCGACGTCCTGCCGCTCTGCCCCGTCCGATGGAGGACGACTTCGTTTTGCCGTCGGGGCGCATCCTCTCGCGCAAGTACCCCAGCACCATCGAGCGCATGTGTGCGCCCAGCTTTTTCGTATCGAGGGTGCCCGTGTTATCGGTTAGGGCCGCCTGCAACAAGGAGCTGCAAGCCAACACGATAAATTGAGCGCCTACTTCAACATCGCGAATGCGAACATCGGGGCACGCCTTAAGGATTTCCACAACGAGTCGTGTGGCTTTGCCAGCGAATCTGGTCACCAGTTTCGCACCATTGACTTCACCAAGCGGCTCGTGCAAAGCGCGCGCCACCTCGATCCGCTTCCACTTTGATTCGATCAACGCGTTCACCAACCCAGTGACAGCGTGATCGAGCGGACGGCCAATGAGCGCCTGGCACTTTTGCTCGACCAGGGAACCGAACTCATTCAGATAGCGCTCGATCACCAACGTGATCAGGCTTTCTCGATTTTGGAAATATTGGTACAACGTGCCCACGGACACGCCCGCACGCTCTGCAACGCGTGTGGTGGTCAACCGGCGATAGCCGACGGCAAGCAAAACCTGAATACTGGCCTCACAAAGAGCCGCCACTGTCGCCTCTGAGCGCGACTGAACGGGCCGTTTTCGCGGCTCAAACGAGTGGACTCGGCTCGTCGCCATGAATGCGAATTCCGAGGAGCAGGAGATTCGAGCGCTTGAAGACCGCTATGTCGCGGCCGTCAACGCGAAGGAAGTGAACATGATCATGAAGGGCTACGTCCCAGGCAACGAGCTGTTTGTCTTCGACCTAGACATCATGGCCCGCCATGAGCAGGCGGGTTAGCGAGGTTGAGAAAGTAAAGAGGTCTGCCTCCCGCAGTACCGTGGGTTGCGCGATTGCTCGCGCCGAGCCACATGTAGAGCGCCGCAAGGGCGTCATCTACACCAAGCACAAGAGGCAGACCATGGATGAGATTATCACGGCATATGTTGGGCTGGACGCGCATGCCGAGTCGACGGCGATTGCGATCGCCGAGGCCGGGATCGCAGCACCGCGGTTCATAGGTAAGGTGAGAGCCAAGTTCCCGGAGCTGAGCAAGGCGCTGGGGAAGTTGGGCGAGCCGCAGGGTCTTCGGATCGTCTACGAGGCGGGGCCCTGCGGCTTTGCCACGGCGCGACAGCTGCGCCAGGCAGGCTATCAGTGCGAGGTGGTGGCGCCCTCGAAGATACCGCGCCGAGCAGGCGATCGGGTCAAGACCGATCGACGGGACGCCCTGAGCCTGGCGGGCTTGGCGCGAGCGGCGCAGTTGACCTTCGTAGTGGTACCCGACGAGCGAGACGAGGCGATGCGGGACCTGACTCGTGCCCGCATCGATGCGGTTCGCGCCCGGCTAAAAGCCCGCCAACAGCTCAAAGCACTGCTGCTGCGGCACGATCAGCGCTACATCGGCAAAACTTCTTGGTCGACTGCCCATGAGCGCTATCTGGCAACGATCAGCTTTGCTCATCACCCGCAGGAAGTGGCCTTCGTGGAGTACCGCCGAGCGGTGGGCGAGGCGCAGGCACGGGTCGAGCTGCTTACCAAAGCGCTCAGCGAGGAGCTCGAGCACTGGCGGATGCGTCCCCTGGTAGAGGCCCTAATGACGCTTCGGGGGGTAGATCAACTGGTCGCCATGACCTTGGCCGCTGAGATCGGAGAGCTCAAGCGCTTCGCTCATGCGACTGAACTGATGAGTTATCTGGGGCTTGTGCCGAGCGAGCACTCCAGCGGCCAGAAACGTCGCCTGGGAGCGATCACCAAGACGGGCAATAGCCACGCACGCCGGGTGCTGATCGAGGCTGCCTGGAACTACCGCTACCCCGCGCGTATCAGCGCGCGGCTGCAGAGGCGCCAGGAGAACCAGAGTGCGACGGTGCGCGATATCGCCTGGCGAGCGCAGCTAAGACTCAATCATCGTTATCGACGACTAACCGCTCGCGGCCTGCAACACAACAAAACCTGTGTGGCAATCGCGCGCGAGCTCGCGGGCTTCGTCTGGAGCATCGGTCAGCAGATCACCATCCAAGCCTGAGCGCTCGAGACCAATGAGCACATCCCAATGAACTGATCGGCACCACACCGGATCGGCAACGCGATGCGCGGCACACGGTGAGGAGAACCCTCGAAAGCCCTATGTGGGCATCCTAACGGATGATCCCCGGCACTAGATCGAGGCAGCTCCGCGACGTAACGATGTAATGCGGTACCCAATCCGCGGATATCAGCGTGATCCATCGTCGCTTCAAGATGCCGTGCGTCGCGTTGCCCATCCGTTGCGAACAAGCACGTCAGTCAAAGGAAATCAGACGCCCAAAACCGCGAGGATCACTCCTGCCTCAGTTGACAAGGATGGGCCATATCAGGGCTTCCGCGGCAGCATGCCGGCTGGGATGCCTACAAAAAAGACTGGGAGGATTTCTTCGCCGTGATGCCACGCCCGTTGAAACTAAACGTCATGGACCTAAGCATTACGATCGCGGGAAAGATCGCCTATAGCCACAGCATCCAGCATCTAAGCTGTACAAATAAAGATGGCTCTCCCGTCGAGATGAACGCGAG
>JBEKWD010000059.1:0-9202 GCA_049513435.1 Steroidobacteraceae bacterium
AGGCGGAACGAACCGCCGATGATGACTTGAAGCGACGCGGCGGACTGATCGCGGACGGCGCCATTTCCGCCGAAGAGCTCTCGCACGCGCGAGATGCCGTCACAACGACGCGTGCCAATGTGGCTGCCGCCCGCCAGCAATTCAGTCAGACCGTCGCGCAGATCGACGGCACCACGATTGCGGATCATCCACAGGTGCTGGCTGCGGCCGCGGCCGTTCGCAATGCCGCGCTGGCCCTGCATCGCACTCGGCTGATGTCGCCGGTCAGCGGCATGATTGCCAAACGCTCCGTGCAGGTCGGACAGCGCGTGTCGGCGGGGACGCCGCTGTTGGCGGTGGTGCCGCTCGATGATGTATGGATCGACGCCAACTTCAAGGAAGGACAACTCGAGCACATGCGCACCGGCCAAGCGGTGAGCGTGCACACTGACGTGTACGGACGCGATGTGACCTATCACGGGCATGTGGTTGGCATCGCCGCGGGCAGCGGCAATGCCTTTGCGCTGCTGCCTGCGCAAAACGCCTCGGGCAACTGGATCAAGATCGTGCAGCGTGTACCGGTACGCATTCTGCTGAATCCGGATGAACTCACCGCACACCCTCTGCGCGTCGGACTGTCAGCCAGCGTCCACGTGGATCTGCACGATACCTCGGGTCCCCTTATGAGCACCGCCGTGCGCAATATGCCGGAGCCGACGCAGTCGAGCGCGGGTGAGGATCCCGCGGTGGACGCGCGCATCGCGGCTATCATCACCGATAATGCCGGTCCCAAAGCGCATGAACCGGCGCGGCTCAGCCTGCATTCGCAGCCGGCAGTTGACACCAACCCACCGTTGGTGGCCGCGCGCCCGTGAGCACAAGTATTGCCCTGACTGCTCCGGCCCCGGATCTTGTCGGCGGCCGCAAGGCTCTGACCGCGGTGGCCTTGGCCTTGGGCACATTCATGCAGGTGCTCGACACCTCCATCGCGAACGTCTCGATCCCGACCATCGCCGGCAATCTGGGGGTAAGCACCGATCAGGGTACCTGGGTGATCACCTCCTTTGCCGTCGCCAACGGCGTGTCGGTGCCGCTCACTGGTTGGCTCATGCAGCGCTTTGGCGTCGTGCGAACCTTTGCCATCTCGGTCGCACTATTTACGCTTGCCTCCCTCTTGTGCGGGGTGGCCTGGAGCCTGTCATCGCTGATCGTGTTCCGAGTATTGCAGGGCGCAGTGTCGGGTCCCATGATTCCCGGCAGCCAGGCACTGCTGATCGAGGTATTTGGCCCCGGCAAACGCCCTACCGCGCTCACGATCTGGTCGCTCACCACGCTGTTGGCGCCCATTGCCGGACCTCTGCTGGGCGGCTATATCTCGGACAACTACGTGTGGCCGTGGATCTTTCTCATCAATGTGCCGGTCGGTGTGTTCTGCGCCCTGCTGTGCTGGAACAATCTCAAATCCAAAGAAACGCCGACCCGAAAACTGCCCATCGATCGCGTCGGCCTGGTGCTTTTGTTCGTGTGGGTGGGCGCGCTTCAGATCCTGCTCGACAAGGGCAAAGATCTCGACTGGTTTCACTCGACCATCATCGTGATGCTGCTGATCATCACCGTCATTGCCTTCACCGCCTGGCTTATCTGGGAGTTGACGGACCAGCACCCGATCGTCGATTTGAGCCTGTTCAAGTCTCGCAGCTTCTCACTCGGCACCATAGCGCTGTGCTTTGGGTACGCCGTGTTCTTCGCCAATATTGTCCTCATGCCGCTGTGGCTGCAAAGCTTCTTGGGCTACACGGCTACCTGGGCCGGCCTGGTCTCTGCGCCCAGCGGCGTGACCGCCGTACTCACTTCACTGGCGGTCGGTCCGTTGTTGCGCCGCTATGATCCGCGCGCCTTGGCGGCGGCCTCCTTCGGCTTTTACGCCACCTCCTATTTCATGCGCGCCGGCCTCACCGCAGACGCCAGTTTCATGGCATTCGTGGCCCCGCAGCTGGTACAGGGAATCGCCATGGGGTTATTTTTCGTCGCAATGCTGACGGTGATCTTCGATGGTCTGCCGCCGCAGAAGATTCCCGCGGCGTCGGGCCTGTCGAATTTTCTGCGCATCATCGCTGGCGCGTTCGCCACTTCGTTGACGACCACTTTTTGGGACCGGCGCGCAGTGCTGCACCAGGCACGGCTCGCAGACACCATCAGTGTTTACACGCCCGCCTACCAGCACTCGCTCACGCAAATGCAGCAGTTAGGGCTCAGCGATCAGGCCGTCGCCGGCGCGATCAACCAAGGCATTATTGGGCAGGGCTACCTGCTGTCGTCACTCGATCTGTTTTATTTATCGGCGTGGCTGTGCGTGGCGCTGATTCCGCTGTGCTTTCTCGTGCGCCGGCCAGCCAGCGCTACGGCGCCGGTGGCGGCAGATTAGTCTGCGCACATCTGCTTTCAACATCTGCTTTCAAACTATGAAACATAATCGGTTGCTCCAGGCTGCCGCTGTGCGATATTCCCTTCTAAATCAATGTTGCTGCTTCGCATTTTACTTATGGAAAGTGGACCGCGATGCGAATTGTGTTTGCACTGACGAGCTATCAGAATCGCGAACCTTAATAAGTTCAGCGATAGCGAATGCCCACTACCAAGCGTGTGCAACGACGCTCTGCCGTCGAGCGCCACCATCAGCTTTATACACTCCTGTCACAGGCTCTCTTAGAAGGATCGATCAAGCCAGGCGGCGCATTGCCCAGTGAGTCGGCACTTATGCGCGAGCACGCGGTATCGCGCAATACCGTCCGTCGGGCCTTGGGCAAACTCGAGCGCGAGAAGCGAATTGTTCGACGCCGCGGCAGTGGCAGCTACGCCCGGGAGCAGCCGGGTGGCGCGGTCACATGGAAGGACGTTTTGGCCGTGCTGCAGGATTTTCGGCGCATCGAGAAGGCGACGACGTGGCGTCTATTGCATTTTGGCTTCGTCGCGACGCCAGCGCATGTATTCGAGCATGCACCGAAATTCGAGCCACGCAGTCTATTGATCCAGCGCACGCGCGCGATTCGGGGCCGCACCTACGCTTTGATCACATCTTACATTACTGAAAACGTTGGTACTCGCTTGACGCGCCGCAATCTTAGAAACCGCGCTGTACCCGTCGCCATCGAGGCCTGTGGAATCAGGCTGGCAACCTGCGAACAATCCACGAGCGCGATAAGTGCCAACGCAATTGTTGCCGAGCAGCTTGGTGTAGCGGTAGGAGCGCCACTTTTCTACGTCGAACACTTCAGTTTCGCCGAAGACGGCATGCCGGTCGAGTTCGTCGAGATCATATACCCTGCCAATCTTTATAAGGAGCGGCTCGCCATGCGCATCGACCGCACGGGCAACAGGTTGCGTTGGGTTCCGGTCGGTCCGATCAACGCCGCGGACAGGCCCATCAGACGGCAACCATAGCGCAATGGCTCGTGACCTGCCGATGAAGATGCCTGAGCGCCGACTTGGATCGACCGGTCCCAAGACTTCGGCTTTCGGACTCGGTTGCATGGGTATGTCTGAGTTCTATGGCCCTGCCGATCGAGCCGAGAGCATCGCCACGATCCACGCGGCGCTTGAGGCGGGCATCACATTGCTTGATACCGGGGACTTCTACGGCATCGGACACAACGAGCTGTTGATTCGCGAAGCTCTCGCCGCGCATCCCCGCGAGCGCGTGCTGATCAGTGTCAAGTTCGGCGCATTGCGAGACCCCACAGGGGGTTGGTTGGGCTACGACTGTAGACCTGAGGCCGTAAAGAATTTCCTTGCCTACTCGCTGCGTCGTTTAGGGGTCGATCACATCGACATCTATCGACCCGCTCGGCTCGATCCGGCCGTGCCCATCGAGGAAACCGTCGGAGCCATTGCCGAGCTCATCAGGGCAGGCTATGTGCGGTACGTGGGACTCTCAGAGGTTGGCGCCGCCACGCTGCGCCGTGCCCGTGCGGTACACGCTATCAGCGATCTTCAAATCGAGTACTCGCTAATATCGCGTGGAATAGAAGCAGAAATTCTTCCCGTTTGTCGCGAACTCGGTATCGGGATCACAGCCTACGGCGTGTTGTCGCGTGGCTTGATCAGCGGTCACTGGTCGAGGGATCAAAAAAGTAAAACAGATGCGCGCGCCACGAGCCGCTTTCCGCGCTTTGACGGCGATAATCTTGAGAATAACCTGCGGCTGGTGGAGAAATTGCGAGCCGTTGCAAAGTCGATCGGCTGCACGGTCGCACAGCTGGCGATAGCCTGGGTCGCCGCGCAGGGCTCCGACATCGTTCCACTCATCGGTGCGCGCCGACGCGATCGCCTTGCCGAAGCGTTGGGCGCTCTTGAGCTGCACTTGTCCGCTGAGCAGCAGCGATTATTGACTGATACGGTGCCACCAGAGGCTGTCGCCGGTGATCGTTACGCTTCCGCGCAGCTCGCCCATCTGGATAGCGAAAGAGGCAGCGCCGATTAATCGTAGAGGCTGGTCGCCGCGGCCGCCGCAACTACGGGTAACTCAATTATTCCGCGTAAATGCTTTGCACAAAGTCCGATACACTCTTAATCGGCCAATCCGGGTACTTGCTCTTGAATTCCGCCGTGAGCATGTCACCGGCATTGGCGGCCTGAATACCCTGCCGTTTCAAATCGAGCGTTCGATTTCTCAGATCAACGATGAACGCTCTTTCGTTTGCGACGAGGGAGCCATCGCCGATCGCACTGTGGTCAGGTAATACATGCAGCGCGCCAAGCGCCTCAACTTTGTCGAGCACGCTAATCCAGCTTGAGGGGGGACCGCCGCTGCCAAATATTCTCGGCACTACCTTGTTCTGCACGACATCGCCCGAAATTAGAGTCCTGTCGGGCTCAACGAAAATAAGCTCATCGCCTTTGGTGTGCGCCCCACCGAGCCACAGCAGCCGAACCTTCACTCCGCCACCGAGATCTAAGTTGTATTCGGAGTCAAAAACAATATCCGGCTGCCGCAGAGTCACATTCGCCAGAAGCTGCCTCTGCTCTTCGCTGCGGCTGGAGAACAACTCAATCATTTCCCTACCGTGCTCCTGCAGCTCTTGCTGTTGCACTCTATTGCGTATGAGTATCGTTCCTGCGGGAAAGCCGCCTTCGCCGGCGGCGTGCTCCGGATGAAAGTGCGTCGTGGTCAGGTAGAGCTTCGCATGCGGAGCGAGCCTCGAGACGACCTTCGCTATTGTGGCGCCATTGCGCGGCCCGAGCCCTGTGTCGACCACCAGTGCGCTGCGAGCGCCGATGACGATACCGATGTTCGGAAACCCCATGATGGCCCAGACATGGTCGGACACTTTAACCGTGTCCTCGCCCAGAAGCAGTGGCGGACTCTGCCCGGAAGCGCTCGCGGCGATCAGAAGACCAACGGTCAGTAGCGCGGCTTTGAATCTCATGGTCGTGTCAAAGTTCGGTACCAGCAGTTGCCTGTCAGCCTCCCATTTTCTTGCGGTATTCAGCGGCGGTGAGCTGCCCGGTCGCGAGCGGCTGACCAAGATCGAATTGTCGCGTCTGCGCGAGGGAACCCACGACCACGGAATCAAACCCGGCATCGCTAACCAGCTGCTGAGCGATCTTGAGAGCTTCGGGGTCATCGCTGCCGATCGGGATGGCCAGGCGCTCCGGCTTTCGATTGGCCTCATTGGCCAAGGACGCAGCGGGAATGCAATTAAATGCGCGCACCACCCGAGAGCTGTGTAGGAATTCCGCGGTGGCAATACCGGCACCTTTCTTCTGCGCCGCGATTGCCATATCGCCATCACGTGGCACGACCGGGTTGCTGGTGTCGAGGATCACCTTGCCTGCCAGTTCTGCACGCAGGTCCTCGCCGAGCTGAGGCATCGCGCTGTACGGGACGGATACGAGGATAACGGTGCCGAAAGCCGCGGCCTCGCGCGGCGTGCCGGCGCGCGCGTGCGAACCGATCTCTGCGACCAGACTTTGCAGCTCCTCCGGATGACGGGATGATACGAAGACGTCGTACCCTGCGCTGGCCCAATGGCGTGCCAGTGCACCGCCTATCTTGCCGGTGCCAATGATGCCGATCTTGAGCCTTGGGGCGGACGCCGATGCGGCCTGCGCGCGCGCCGATTGCGCGAATGGCAGCCAGCCGAACGCCATGATCGCGACGACCGACACGAGCACGCGCCGTACGCGTGTGGTCGAATGAAGGTGATGCATAGTTGAAATCCGGCGTGTTGCGGGGACGCAATCATACTCCAGCGTCGGGAACGCGCGTCGCAGCAGAGCGAAGTACGCCAGGCAGCGGCGTGCGAATCTCCAGCCGCCTCAGACAGTTGCGCGCAGCGATTGCGGCTGCGTGACAAGCTACAGAAATTCGATAACCCGTCCGGCGCACGACCGGGCCGTAGGCCCGCTGCGCCGAGCTCGCTCTATATAGATGAGTGCACGCCGCCGAGCAGCATGCGCGCCGAAGTCATCGCCCTCGTGCGTCGAACCACGGATCTGCAGAAAATAAACTTGCCGGCCCATACGCGAATTACGCTGGCGCTGATATTCTTGGCTTACTAATTTTGTGACCAGACTCTCAAACCTGCTACGTAGGCTCAAGTCCTACAACGAATTGCCGTGTAATTGTGAACCCGGGCGCCGCCGGCGAGGAAGTCGCACACGAGAGTAGTGCGATTCAGGAAGCGCCGGGGCTCAAGGGGTCAACCGAACGTGAAGCCGCAAGCGCATGCACGAACCCAAGCTGCTGAAACGCACGCCGCCCGTATGCGCAAGACCGAGGTCGTCATCGTCTCGACAGACGACGGTCTCTTAATCGAGCTCGGGCCTATTCTCGGCGATAGATATCGGGTTCACACGGTCGATCATCTCTCGGCGATCGACGGCGCCGCGCGAACGGCGCGCTGGCTGGCAATCATTGACGCGGCGTCGATTACGGGTGGGTCCGCGGCTCTGGTGCGGGTCGAGCGGCAATTCGCACATACCCCACTGATTATCATTGCCGCCGATGCGAGCCAATGGACGCCTTCGGTGCTGCGCGGGAATGCGGTGAGCGTCGTGGCGCGCGTTGATATCGCGGGCCAAGCTTTGAGCGACGCACTGGCAGCGGCCGAAAGGCGACTGCGCGATGCGGCGTCGCCAGAGAGCGCCCTTGTAGACCGAAGCCCGGCCAAGCCAACCACAGGCGGCCCGAGACAGGGCAGCCCGCTGGCGATGGTCGCCGTGGGTGGCCTCGGGGTCGTGCTGGTCATCGGCATCGTCTGGTTCTTGATGCACAAACCCAATTCCTCGCGCCAAATCATTGATGTGAGAGGCGCGGTAGGCGCGAGCGCCGCGGCGCCTGAGGCCGAAACGGAGTTGGCGGGCGGCGCGCGCTCGCAATCCGTGCTGGAACTACTGTCGGCAGCTCGCGCAGCGTTTCGCGACCAGAGGCTTCTGTTACCCCGTCTGGACGGGGACCGCGGCGATAGCGCGCTGGAACTGTATAACCAGGTCTTGGCGCAGGATCCATCCAACGAGGAGGCGCTCGATGGTATCCGTCGCCTCTACGCCATCGGTCGCGCCCGCATCCAAAGCGACCTCGCAAGCGGCAAGCTCGATGAGGCCATGCGTTTGGCTGAAGTATTCCGGGGCGCCGGCGTAGATCCGGACTCGTTGCGGGAGATTGACGCCGGCATCGCGGCGGCGCGACCTAAATGGCTCGCCAGTCGCACGCAGGCTTATATTGCTGAGGGCGATCTCGGCAACGCCGAGCTGCTCATCTCTCAGATGAGCGTCGCGGGCGCCGATCATGGCAGCGTCGCCGAGCTGCGCCGCTCGATCGAGGCAAAAAGGCTCGAGCAGCAGCTCACGGTAATGTCCGGCGAGGTGAAAGCCGCGATCGACGCGGGCACCCTGTTGGATCCGGCCAACGACAATGCGCACACGCGGCTGCAGGCGATGCGCGCGCTCAACCGCACTCATCCCGTCACACTGGCGGCGCAGCGGGAACTGCAGGCTGCCCTGCTGTCACGCGCACTGGATGCCGTCCATTCGGATCAATTTGACGTCGCGCAGCGCTACATCGGCGCCGCCAGCGAGATTGGAATCACCACTGAGGTCACCGACGCCAAGCGCCAGCTGCAGATCGAAACCGATCTGGTCGAGGCGCGCGCCGCAGCGGCGGCCGCCGAGGCCAAGGCCGCGCAGGCGGCCACCGCGGTAACGCGCCCGGCCACGAGCACGAGCACGAGCGTGGCGCCGACAAAGCCTTCTGCGACCTACCTGGTCGCGAAGCCTCTGAGTGCTCTCAACGTGGTCTACCCGCAATCGGCCATCGATGCGGATGCGCAGGGTTCGGTAACGATTGAGTTCACATTGTCGCCCGACGGCACGGCGAGCCATCCCACCGTGGTGGAGTCTAAGCCGACCGGCATGTTCGATCGTACGGCCACGCAGGCCGTATTGAAGGCTCGCTACGACGTCAGCGCACTGACCGACAACAAACCCGCTCGGGCCCGAATTCGCTTTGACTTCAAGGCTACCCGCTAGTGTTGGCAAAAGAGAGATTTCCTGAGTATGGCTCGTAAATCCTGGGCAATTCACGGACAGTGGCTGCAGATCGCCGTGACCGTTCTATTTGCGGCCGCCCTGACCGTATTGCTGGTCATTGGTATGAAGCGTGCCAACGAATTGCAATCCGAGTCCGCTGCGCTGCAACTGGCCTCAGAACTGACTTCCCGGCCCAGAATTATCCGCTCCGAGCTCACGCTCGTTGAGCATGGGCTGGAGACCACCAGCTTCATTGGCGAGTCGTTGCGCAATCTGGCGGCCATTCGCGCCGACACCAATCGCGCGTTCGAGCTGTTGCAGGAGCAGTTGCAGCGTGCTGCGCTCGCCGGAGACGCTGCGGTGGCCACGCAGCTGGTTGACGCATGGAGCCACTGGCAGACACTGGATCGTGAGCTGGAAGGCCTGGACCGAAAACCCGGTACTGAATTCTATGCCGACACTGCCACGGGATCCGAACTAGCGCCCGCCGGCCGGCAGTTGAAGACAAGCGTCGATGCCATGCTCTCACCACAGTCCCAGAGCATGCGGCTTGCCGCGGATAGTCTCAGGCGCCTGGCAACGACTCTGCGCGGCGCGGTCGCGGAAAGCGACCAGAGCCTGCGATCGCTACTGCTGGGCGGCACGGCCGTTGCCGCGATTCTGCTCGGGATGATGCTCTACTACGCCTGGCGCT
>JBEKWD010000060.1:0-9184 GCA_049513435.1 Steroidobacteraceae bacterium
CGACCCGCTGCATGCCCTCGCGTCCGAGCATGCGCATGTACGCGTAGGCACGCAACAGCACGCCCGCATTGCCGGCGAAGCTCGTGAGCCGACCGATCGATTGCGGCAGATCGCGCTCGGTGAGCCAGTAATACTCGCCCGCGGCATCCTGCGCGACGATCGGCACCGGCAGAAACGGCTGCAGCCGCGCAGACACGCCGACCGCGCCGGCTCCCGGACCGCCACCGCCGTGCGGCGTCGAGAAGGTCTTGTGCAGATTCATATGGATCGCATCGAAACCCATGTCCCCGGGGCGCACCTTGCCGAGGATCGCGTTCAGATT
Organism: Steroidobacteraceae bacterium; assembly: GCA_049513435.1. Taxonomy (GTDB): domain Bacteria; phylum Pseudomonadota; class Gammaproteobacteria; order Steroidobacterales; family Steroidobacteraceae; genus FEN-1191. The sequence goes on from JBEKWD010000060.1 coordinate 323, forward strand.
GGCGCCGTCGTAGTAGAGCAGGCCCCCGCCGGCATGCACGATGCGCGCAACCTCCTCGATGCGACGCTCGAAGACGCCGAGAGTGGAGGGATTGGTCAGCATGATGCCAGCGGTCTGCGGCCCTACGGCCGCCTGCACCGCTGCCAGATCGACATCACCATCGGCGCCGACGGCGACTTCGCGCGCGATGTAGCCGCACATGCTCGCCGTGGCCGGATTGGTGCCATGCGCCGCCTGCGGCACGATGATCTCATTGCGCTGCAGATCCCCGCGCGCGCGATGGTAGGCGCGGATCATTGCCACGCCGGCGAACTCTCCGTGCGCACCGGCCAGCGGGCTCAAACCCACCGCGCGCATGCCGCTCACGGCCTTGAGCATCTCCTGCAATTCGTACAGACAGGCGAGAAAGCCCTGGCCAGAGCTCGTGCTCGCGAGCGGATGGCGAGCCAGGAACTCGGGCAGCATGGCCGCCGCATTGCAGCCCCTGGGGTTGTACTTCATGGTGCAAGAGCCGAGCGGATAGAAATGCGTGTCGATCGAGAAGTTCAATTTCGACAGTCGCGTGTAATGCCGCAGCGCATCCAGCTCGCTGACCTCAGGCAGCAGCGGGCGCCGTCGCCGTCGCAGTGCCTCGGGCAGCGACGGCGCACCCACGGCGGCAGGCCATTGCGCACGCGCCCCGCGTCCGGGGCGTGAATATTCAAATATCAACTTCTCTCGCAATGGCAGAGCCATGCCCGACTCCTCAACGTGGTAGTGCGCTTCAAGCCGCGCGCGCCGCGCGCAATACTTCCGACAGTGCGCGCGCGTAGGTATCGATATCAGCCGCGGTCTTGGTTTCGGTCGCGCACACGAGCAACGCCGGACCCAGTTCCGGGTAGTAATCGAGCAGATCGAGGCCGCCCTGGATGTCGCGCGCCCCCAGCGCTGCGAGCACTGGGGCCACGGGCCGATCGAGCCCGAGCACAGCCTCATGGAAACCCGGCCGCGCGAACAGCCGGCGCACGCCGGGGATCGCGCTGAGCGCGCCAACCAGCTCCTCGGTGCGCTGCATCGACAGGGCCGCGACCCGTTCGAGTCCCTCGGCGCCCAGCAGCGCCATGTAGATGGTGCCGGCCATCATCAGCAGGCCCTGATTGGTACAGATGTTCGAGGTCGCCTTGGCACGGCGTATATGCTGCTCACGCGCCTGCAGCGTCAGCGTGAAGCCGGCACGGCCATCCACGTCGATCGTGCGGCCGACGATGCGACCGGGCATCTGCCGCACATGTTCCATGCGCGTGGTCATGAAGCCAAAATACGGACCGCCCGATGACAGCGGACAGCCAAGTGGCTGACCCTCACCGACCACGATGTTCGCGCCCTTTGCGCCCCATTCCCCCGGAGGCTTGAGCAGCGCGAGTGAAGTCGGGTTGACTACGGCTATGACCAGCGCGCCGCGCTCATGCGCGAAATCCGTGAGCGCATCGACGTCCTCGAGCATGCCGAAGAAGTTCGGCTGCGCGATCACGAGTGCCGTGAAATCCTCGGGGGCCCCCTCGAGCCCAGCCAGCGAAGTCAGACCCGTGCCGCGCTCGTACGGCAGCTCCTCGAAACGCAGCCCCTGGTTGCTCGCCATGGCGAGCGTCACGGCTCGATAGTGCGGATGCAGTGCGCGCGGCAGCAGGATGCGCGCAGCCCTCGATTGCCGGTTCGCACGCACCGCCATAAGGGCGGCTTCCGCTACGGCGCTGGCACCGTCGTACAGCGAGGCGTTGGCGACTTCCATGCCGGTCAGGCTCGCCATCATCGTCTGGTATTCGTAGATCGTCTGCAGCGTCCCCTGGCTCGCCTCGGCCTGATAGGGCGTGTAGGCACTGTAGAGCTCACCGCGCGTGACGATGGACCACACCGCCGCCGGGATATGGTGTTCGTAGGCGCCCGCGCCGATGAAGCACAGCGGCCGCCCGTCCTGGCGCGCCCGCGCCGCCATGAGCTGCATGACCTCGAGCTCGCTGAGGCCGGCAGGAATCTCCGGCAGGCCCTGCACGCGCAGGCTTGCGGGTATCTCGTCGAACAGCGCCTCGATGCTCGGTGCGCCGATGACTGCGAGCATCTCGCGCACGTCCTCGTCGGTATGGGGGATGAAAGGCATGTTCTCCTCTGCTGCTTGCAGCCGCGCCGTGCGAGGCTTTAGCCTTGCGCCTCGAGTACCTGGTATTCGCTCGCTGACAACAGGCCCACGGCCTGTGCGCTGGAAGTGGGGCGCAGGCGAAATAACCAGCCGCCCGCATAGGGCTCGCGGTTGATCAACTCGGGGGTCTGCTGCAACTGACTGTTGACCGCCACGACTGCTCCTGCAATCGGCGTGTAGACATCGGAGGCGGCTTTGACCGACTCGACCACTGCGCAGGCCTCCCCAACGCTGAGGTTACGTCCGATATCAGGCAGCTCGACGAACACGAGGTCCCCGAGCGAGCGCTGAGCATGATCGCTGATGCCGATCTCCACCGTCCCGTCCGGCAGCGTCCTGAGCCACTCATGACTGCGGGTGAACCTCAGATCTTCCGGGATATCACTCATGCGGCTGCTCCCCCTAACTTCTTATGGATCGATCGGAACCAAAGGCTCACCGTGCCGCACGAACGGCACGCGCACGACGCGCGCTGGCAAGGTGCGAGCACGCACTTCGACCTGCACCGCGGCGCCAGTGTTGGCGGGCACTCGCGCAAAGCCGATCGAGCGCGCCAGCGTCGGTGAGAACGTGCCACTCGTGACTTCGCCCTCGCCCACGCCGGGCACCAAAACGCGCTGGTGGCTGCGCAGCACCGCGCGCTCATCCAGCACCAGTCCCACGAGCTTGCGGGTCACGCCGCGCGCGCGTAGCGCCTCGAGTGCCTCACGACCTATGAAATGCCGATCGGCTGGCTCGAAGGCGACGGTCCACGCCAGTGCGGACTCGAGCGGATGGGTGTGCTCGTCCATATCGTTGCCGTACAGATTCATGCCAGCCTCCAGCCGCAGCGTATCGCGCGCCCCCAGTCCGCAGGAACGTACCCCGGCGGCGTTAAGCCGCTGCCAGAGCGCCACCGCCTCGCCGGCCGGCACCATGAGCTCAAAGCCGTCCTCGCCCGTATAACCGGTACGCGCGACGAACCACTGCCCGATCTGTGCGCCGAAGAAGGGCTGCAGCGCCAGCGCCGCCTGCGCCGCATCGCGCGCCATGAGCGCGGCGCTGAGCTCGCGCGCTTGCGGCCCCTGCACGGCCAGCATCGCCAGCTCGCGCCGCTCGAGCCACTCCACACCCAGGCCCTGCGTATGCTGCGCGATCCACTTCAGGTCCGAATCGCGCGTACCGGCGTTGACCACGAGCCGATAATGCTCATCGGTGAGGTAGTAGACGATCAGATCGTCGATGACCCCGCCGCGCTCGTTGAGCATACAGCTGTAGAGCGCCTTGCCTGGCACGCGCAGCCGAGCGACATCGTTGGCCAGCAGGCCGCGCAAAAACTCGCCGCTGCGCGCGCCGCGCAGATCGATTATGCCCATGTGCGAGACGTCGAATACACCCGCGGCGCGCCGTACCGCATGGTGCTCCTCGAGTTGCGAGCCGTAGGCGAGGGGCATGTCCCAGCCGCCAAAATCGACCATCCGTGCGCCCAGCGCAACGTGCAAATCAAATAAACAGGTGCGCCTGCCCAATCGCCTCTCCGCTTCGGCCCGATCCGGCCATTCCCGTGGCCTGTGCCTGCTGCAACGCCCGCGCAGACCGAAGGCCACCGCCGCAACACCCGCGGCGCAGACTTGACAGAGCTCGAGCCGGGTACAGGAAGCATAGCAGTGCGCGCCGTATTCCCACACTTCCCACACCGTTTTGACCTCTGAATTACAATAGGCGCATGGAACTCAATCGCCATGCGAGTCGTGCCGTGCAGGTGGGCGGCGTTACGATCGGCGGCAACGCGCCAATCGTCGTGCAGTCGATGACCAATACCGACACTGCCGATGTTGATGCGACCGTGCGCCAATGCGCGCAGCTCGCCGAGGCGGGCTCCGAGCTCGTGCGCGTCACGGTCAACACCGCCGAAGCTGCCGCCGCGGTACCGATCATCCGCGAGCGGCTCGATCAGATGGGCTGTGCGGTGCCGTTGATCGGGGATTTTCATTTCAACGGCCACAAGCTGCTGCACGAGCATCCGGGCTGTGCCGAGGCGCTGGCCAAATATCGCATCAATCCGGGCAACGTCGGCCGCGGCAGCAAGCGCGATCCACAGTTCGCCGAGATGATCGAGATCGCCTGTCGACAGGGCAAGCCGGTACGCATCGGCGTGAACTGGGGCAGCCTCGATCAGGAGCTGCTGTTGCGCCTCATGGACGAGAACAGTCTCGCACCCGAGCCGAAATCGGCTCAGGAGGTCATGCGCGAGGCGATCATCCGCTCGGCGCTGCAAAGCGCGCAGCGCGCCGTCGAGCTCGGACTGCCGCGTGAGCGCATCGTGCTGTCGGCCAAGGTCAGCGCGGTTCAGGACCTGATCGCCGTCTATGGCGAGCTTGCGGCCCGCAGCGATTTTGCGCTGCATCTGGGCCTGACCGAGGCCGGCATGGGTTCCAAAGGTATCGTGGCCTCCGCGGCCGCCATGGGCATCCTGTTGCAGCAGGGCATCGGCGACACGATCCGCGTATCACTGACACCGGAGCCAGGCGGCGATCGCACGCGTGAAGTGATCGTGGCCCAGGAGCTGTTGCAGACCATGGGCCTGCGCTCCTTCACCCCGCTCGTGACCGCCTGTCCGGGATGTGGGCGCACCACCAGCACCTATTTTCAGACGCTCGCCGAGAGCATCCAGCGCCACTTGCGCGAGCGCATGCCGCAGTGGCGCAACGACTATCATAACGTCGAGACCATGACAGTGGCCGTGATGGGCTGCGTGGTCAACGGACCGGGCGAGAGCAAGCATGCGAATATCGGCATCAGTCTGCCGGGCACAGGCGAGCGGCCCGTCGCACCGGTGTATGAGGACGGCGCGAAGACCGTCACGCTCAAAGGCGAACGCATCGCCGAGGATTTTCAGGAACTGGTCGAACAATACGTCGCGCGAACCTATGCGCGCAGGGTAGAGCCATGAGCGCGCCGGCCGCCAAGGGGCTCAGCGAGCGCCATTGCAAACCCTGCGAGGGCGGTGTCGCACCATTGTCGCTGGCCAAGGCGCGACGCGCGCTGAGCCAGCTTTCCGGCGAATGGCAGCTCATCGAAAAGGGCAAGGCGATTCGGCGCGAATTTAAGTTTCACGATTTCTACCGCACGATGAGCTTCGTCAATGCGCTCGCGCATATCGCCAATATCGAGGACCATCATCCGGATCTCGAGGTCGGCTACAACTATTGCCGCGTGCGCTACAGCACCCACGCCATCGGCGGTTTGAGCGACAACGATCTGATCTGCGCGGCAAAGATCGACCGCATACCGCGCGGCTAGCGGCGCGCGCTGTAGGCCTGACAGCCGCAGATGACATCACCAGCGCAATTTGGCGCAACACCCCAGGGCCAGACCGCATGGCTGTATCGGCTGCAGAATCAGCAGCTGCGCGTGCAGATCACCAACTTCGGCGGCCGGATGGTATCGATCGAGTGGCTCGATGCGTCCGCTGGAGCCCAGCACCTGCTGCTGGGCTTCGAGCGTCTCGCGGACTACTTCGGCGGCTCCTTCGGCGCCGTGCTCGGGCGCGCGGCCAACCGCATCGCGGGTGGGCGCTTTGCAATCGATGGGCGCTCGTATGAATTGTCCCGCAACGACGGCAACAATACCTTGCACGGCGGCCGCGAGGGCTTTGCTCATCGACTCTGGATGACCGAACACGCATCCGCTCAGGAGCTCAAGCTGTGGCTGCACAGCGATGATGGCGATCAGGGCTTTCCGGGTGCACTCGACGTCTGGGCACACTATCGGCTCGAGGCCGCAACGTTGAGCCTGGAGTTGAGCGCCCAGACCGATCAGCCCACAGCGGTGAACCTGAGTGCGCATCCGTATTTCAATCTCGGCGGCATCGACGCCATCGACGTGCTCGATCATGAGATCACGATCGCAGGGGATTCGTATCTGCCAACCGATGCGCAGCAGATTCCGACCGGCGAGATCGCTGCCGTGGCATCCACGCCGCTGGATTTTCGCGTGCCCACGCCGATCGCTCGCCGCATCCGCACCCCGCACCCGCAGTTGCGTTACGCGCAGGGCTACGATCACTTCTTCATTGGCCCGGCGCAGCAGCGCGGCAGCCTGCACTGGGCGGCACGCGCCCGGCATCCGGCCTCGGGCCGACAACTGGATATCCTGAGCACGCAGCCGGGACTGCAGTTCTACAGCGGCAACAAGCTAAATGGCAGCATCGTGGGTCGCGGCGGCAGCTACCGGCAATCGGCTGGCGTGGCCTTCGAGCCGCAGGGCTTCCCCAATGCGCCCAATGAGCCCGCGTTTCCCAGCATCATCCTGCGACCGGATACCCGCTACCACGAGGTGATCCAGTATCACTTCAGCGTCGGTGCCGCCGGCGCAGCCGCCGCGACTTAGCCACGATGGCCGCAGCATCACAACGCGGCCGCATCGAGGACTACGCGGTCATCGGCAACTGTCAGACCGTGGCTCTCGTGGGCAGGGACTGCTCGATTGATTGGATGAGCTTGCCGCGCTTTGACAGCGAGGCGTGCTTTGCCGCGCTGCTCGGAAATCCAGAGCATGGTCGCTGGCTGGTGGCGCCCGCCGATACGCCGCGGGCCACGAGCCGTCGCTACCGCCCGCGCACCCTCATTCTGGAAACCGAGTTCGAGACCGCCGCAGGTGCGGTCTGTGTCATTGACTTTCTGTCGCGGCGAGACCGCCTCACTGATCTGGTGCGCATCGTGCGCGGGTTGCGCGGCACGGTTGCAATGTGCACCGAGATCCTCGTGCGCTTTGATTACGGCGAGCTCGTGCCCTGGGTTACGCGCGAGCAGGACGGCCGACTGCGCTTTACGGCCGGTGCCCATAGCTTGTATCTGGATACGCCGGTACCTCTGCAGGGTGAGGGACTGAAGACCATCGGCCGATTTGACGTCAGCGCGGGCGAGGAGATCGCTTTTGTATTGAGCTGGACTCAATCGTACCGGCCGCCCTCTGCGCGCTTGATCGCAACGCAAGCGCTCGCGACAGTGCAGTCATTCTGGCTGGACTGGACGGCAGCATTCGAGCCGCCCGGCGAATGGCCGGACGAGGTGTTGCGCTCGCTGCTGACGCTCAAGGCCCTGACCCATTGGCAGACCGGTGGCATCGTCGCCGCCGGCACCACGTCGCTGCCGGAGCGGCTGGGCGGGGAGCGCAACTGGGACTATCGCTACTGCTGGCTGCGCGATACGACGTTCACGCTCTATGCATTGATCGGCTCGGGCTTCCTCGAGGAGGCTCAGGCGTGGCTACAGTGGCTGCAACGCGCCGTGGGCGGCAGCCCCGATTTGCTGCAGACGATATATGGCGTCGCCGGCGAACGCATACTGCATGAGCTCGAGCTGCCGTGGCTGCCCGGCTATGGCGGATCGCAGCCGGTGCGTATCGGCAATGCCGCTTCCGAGCAATTGCAGCTCGATGTTTACGGCGAAGTGCTGGATGCTCTTTTTGTCGCACGCCAGGCCGGATTGACGCCGGATACGGACAGTTGGGCGCTCGAATGCGCGCTGCTGCAACATCTGGAGGCGGTCTGGGAGCAGCCCGACGCCAGCATCTGGGAAGTCAGAAGCGGGCCGCAGCAGTTCACCTACTCGAAAGTCATGGTCTGGGTCGCTTTCGACCGGGCCATCCGCACCGCAGAGGAGTGCGGCTGGGAAGCGCCGCTGGCGCGCTGGCGTGCGCTGCGTGATCGCGTGCACGCGTTGGTGTGCGAACAGGGGTTTGACCGCAAGCAAAATTCATTTGTCCAGGTCTTCGGCGGTCAGCAGCTTGATGCGAGTCTGCTGCGCATTGCGCTCGTCGGCTTCCTGCCCGCATCTGATCCTCGCGTCACGGGCACGGTTGCAGCGATTGAGCGGCATCTGGTGCGCGACGGGCTCGTGTTGCGCTATGACAGCAGCGCGGGCACAGACGGCCAGTCACCCGGTGAGGGCGTATTTCTGGCCTGCAGTTTTTGGCTGATCGACAACTACGTCTTGCAGGGCCGCTACCAGGAGGCGCGTGATCTGTTCCAGCGCCTGGTGTCGCTGTGTAACGATGTCGGACTACTGGCCGAGGAATACGACCCGATCGCGAAGCGCCAGCTCGGGAATTTCCCGCAGGCGTTCTCGCATCTCTCATTGATCAACTCCGCGCGCAATCTGACCGGCGCCGGCCCCGCACACCAACGCTCCGGCGCGCAGCCGCATCGCAGCAGCGGGCAACGCCGGCAGTAGCGTAGCGATCAGTGCCAGCCTATGCGCTGCGCGCGAGCCGCGGCAGCTCGCCCGCGGTGCCCAGCGCCTGGCGGGCAAACGCCGCCTTGAGCGCGCTGCTGCGATTGACGATCGAGAGCGTGCGGTTGATGAGCCACGCGGCCGGCCCCTGCAGCGCGAAGCCGCGCTCGAATGCGCTCATCGCCGCGTCCATGAGCAGGTTATACGTGCGCCGCTGCTGCTCATAGCGGCGCAGTACGCTCAGTGCCCCCGGATCCTCACGCCTGCTCGTGCCCTCGCCTATGGCCTCACACAACGCGGCCGCATCGAGCACCCCCAGATTGGCGCCCTGTCCCGCCAGCGGATGAATCACATGCGCGGCATCCCCGATCAGCGCGCAGCGCGCTGCCACGTACGAGTGCGCCCTCATGCTGTGCAACGGGAAGCTCAGCCGCTCACGGTCCAGGCGCGTGGCTCCGAGCGCGAGTGCGCTAG
>JBEKWD010000061.1:0-9179 GCA_049513435.1 Steroidobacteraceae bacterium
GAAATCGGACCGAGAATAATGAGTTCCGGCGCTGGATATCCAAGCGTCCTCTTGGATCATGATCGCCTCAAAATAAGGGTCAGCATCGTAATGCGCGCCCATCGCGGACAATAGCGCCGCGTATCGAGCCATGACCGCTGGCCGCCATAGTGCCGCGCAGATAGCACCGGCTCCTGGGCTCGCACCCCACCAGCCGTAACTGCCGGAAAGCGGGCTCGGGCCGTAGACCGAGGAACTCTGAATGTACGAGGGTACACCCTTACCTTCAGACGAATGAAATGCCCCCGGTAACACCACCACGACCATGTGCTTGGGCTTGCCATAAGCCGTCTTGAGATGATTGAGGATGTCATCGAGTACCGAAAAGGTGTATTTGCCTTCATCATCCTCCAGCGCACTCCATGCAATCAGGACGCGGTAGCCCACGATCGCGTCCTGATTCCTCAAGTCGTTCAATTCGCCTTGCACATCGGCGAGGGTATTGTCCGGATAAAGAACTTTATACGACGCCATGTAGTGACCCGGGTTCCACTTTATAGTCCGCGCCGACTTACTCGACTCGGTGTCAGCAGCCTGAACCTGCGCAAACGCGATCAGTAATAGGCTCGCGACTAGAGCCGCTGCGGCTATTCGCACTCGATTCATGACTACCCTCTCTTGCAGAAGCCGTACCGACCGGCACTATCTAGTTGTGTATCCATAGTATTCCCTGAACCACTCCACAAAGTTGCGCACGCCGACCTCAATGGGAGTGTCCGGCTTGTAGCCCACATCAGCGATCAGCTCGTCAACGTTCGCATAGGTATTCGGCACGTCGCCCAGTTGCTGCGGCCGCATGATCTTTTCGGCCTTGCGGCCCATGCAATCCTCGAGAACTTCAATGTAACGCAACAGCTCGATAGGGCGATTGCTGCCGATGTTATAGAGTCGATATGGAGCGCTGCTGGAGGCCGGATCGGGATTGTTGCTGTCCCAGTCGGGATCCGGCTCCGGCACCCTATCGGTGACCCGCACTACCCCTTCGACGATATCCTCGACGTAGGTAAAGTCGCGCATGTGGTGACCGTGATTGAAGACTTCGATGGGCCGGCCGTCGGCGATTGCCCGTGCAAACGAGAACAATGCCATGTCGGGCCTGCCCCAAGGTCCGTACACGGTGAAGAAACGCAGGCCCGTCGTCGGCAGCTTGAATAACGCTGAATAATTGTGTGCCATTAACTCCGTGGCGCGCTTACTTGCTGCATACAGCGACAGTGGATGCGATGCCGGCTCGTGCTCCGAGAATGGCATCCGGGTGCTGGCGCCATAGACCGAGCTGGTCGAGGCGTAAACCAGGTGCTTGACGCCATGGTAGCGACAGCCCTCCAGCACGTTGAGTGTGCCCACGACATTGCTGGAGAGGTAGGCGTGAGGGTTCTGCAGTGAATAGCGCACACCGGCTTGCGCTCCCAGATGCACCACGAACTCGAACTTCTCGCGCGCAAACAGCGCTGACATTGCCTGCTCGTCAGCAAGATCGAGGCGCTCGAACCGAAAACCCGATTGCCGCTCCAAGCGCGCAAGCCTGGCAATTTTCAGCGCGACATCGTAGTAATCGTTGAGGTTGTCTAAACCCACCACCTCATCGCCGCGCGAGAGAAATCGCTGCGCGGTGAATGAGCCGATGAAGCCCGCAGCTCCAGTGACTAGAACTTTCATACCAAGTCCGAAGGCCATCTCATCATCGACGTCTTGCTCTCCGCGGGCAGTACATTGGCGTCCCCAAGGGGATTCGAACCCCTGTTACCGCCGTGAAAGGGCGATGTCCTGGGCCTCTAGACGATGGGGACGAAGGACGGCAAGCAGAAACGTGGTGGAGCTAGGCGGGATCGAACCGCCGACCTCTTGCATGCCATGCAAGCGCTCTCCCAGCTGAGCTATAGCCCCACGGAAGCGGCCTGAAGCTACGCAAGCCCAGGAATACTGTCAACACGCAGATACCCGCTCCGGGATCCTGTCAGACGGCGGACTGCGTCCAGCGCAGCGCCCGCTCAATGCGCGCCCCGGTCCGATCCGGACCCAGCAGCGCGAGCGTGATGTCGATCGGGGGCGAGACGGCACCACCCACGACCGCCACGCGCAGTGGCTGCGCGACCTTGCCCAAACCAAGCCCAAAGCGCTGCGCGACGGCGTTGATCGCCTCTTGGATCGAGCCCGCGCTCCATTCGCTCAAGGCTTTGAACTGCTCGTGCAATGCGCGCAGCACCGGAGCGGCGTCGGCGGTGAGATTCTTTCTGGCGGCCTTCTCGTCGTACGCCTCGAACTCGCGGAAGAAGAACAGGCTGTTCTGCGCCATCTCTCTCAATGTCCTGGCACGCTCACGTTGCGCATTGGCAATCCCCTCGAGCAAGCCAGTATCCTCGGTCACGACACCTAGGATCGCGAGCTGCGAACGCAAGCCCGCCGCCAGTGCGCTCACCGGCGCGCGTATCACGTGCTGCTGGTTCAGCCACAATAGCTTTTCCGGATTAAACGCCGCAGCGGCCTTATTGACATCCTTGATGTCGAAGGCCGTGATCATCTCTTCCCGAGTGAAAACTTCCTGATCACCGTGCGACCACCCGAGGCGCACCAGATAATTGAGCAGCGCGTCGGGCAGATAGCCCTCCTCCTCATACTGCAATACGCTGACCGCACCGTGGCGCTTGGAGAGCTTGGCTCCATCGGGCCCCAGGATCAGCGGCACGTGGGCGTAGAGCGGAGGGGCCGCTCCGAGCGCCCAAAACATATTCATCTGGCGCGGCGTATTGTTCAAATGATCGTCACCGCGGATCACATGTGTAATGCCCATGTCCATATCGTCGACCACGACACAGAAGTTGTAAGTTGCACTGCCGTCGGAGCGCTCAATGATCAAATCATCGAGCTCGACATTCTGGAATACGACGCGGCCGTGGATTTGATCCTCGACGACGACTTCCCCGTCGAGCGGATTCTTGAATCGTATGACCGGTGCGACTCCCGCTCGTGCCTCGAGCCGCTCGCGGCAACGTCCGTCATAGCGCGGCTTTTCCTTGCGCGCAAGTTGCTGCTCGCGCATCGACTCGAGCTCTTCCTTCGTGCAATAGCAGCGGTAAGCCGCGCCCTGGTCGAGCAGCTGCGCGATGACCGCGCGGTAGCGATCGTAGCGCTGACTCTGAAAATACGGGCCCTCGTCGGCCGCAAGATCCAGCCAGCTCATGCCCTCGAGAATCACTCGTACGGCTTCGTCAGTGAAACGCTCGCGATCGGTGTCCTCGACGCGCAGGATGAACTTGCCACCGTTATGCCGCGCATACAACCAGGAGAACAGCGCCGTGCGCACGCCGCCGATGTGCAGCATGCCGGTGGGGCTCGGGGCAAAACGGGTGACGACACTCATGTCAGGGACTCGCGACTGCGCTAACGCGGCCGATCAGGGGCGCGCATGTTACCGACGTGCGCATTGATTCGCTACGGGCGGCCGCTTAGACTCTTCGCCCCTTACCAGGGCGGTTAGCTCAGCGGTAGAGCACTGCTTTCACACGGCAGGGGTCACTGGTTCGATCCCAGTACCGCCCACCAGCAAAATTAGACCCTTATCAGTTCGTTATCCACCCTATGACCGGTCTGTACGGACTCCGAAATTGACCAATTTTGGCCCGCGAACCGACGGCCTCGTGTCGGTCTTCGTCCTCGCATTAAGTGTTAGCGGCTTGTGCGGATGCACGGCACTCCTGCGGGGCAGGGCTGCGCTTGAGCCGCCCGCTCAAGTTGGGGTCGACTGTGCAAATGCTCTGGTGGTCGGTATTCATTGGGCAGCCCCCGATCGCCCTGGGATAGTCAGTTTTGACATATCTCGCGACGGGATGATCATCGGTCGGACTGCGGAGTTGTTCTTCACAGATCTCTCCGTCGCAGCGCGCAACCATTACTCCTACAGTGTTAGCGCCGTCGATCGCTGGGGTAACAAGGCCACCGCGCTGCCGATAGAAGTCGACACTCCAGCCGCTTCTGCCCAAGGCGACGCCCCCTACTGTGCCAGTCTGATGCTCGCATCAGTGAGCTTCGACTGGTCACTCGGGTATACGCAAGCAAACGGGAGTGACCTATGGCCGGTCACGTGGGGGTTGGACGGTCATGTCTATGCGTTCTTCGGCGATGGCGGCGGTATCGGCGGGGACAATTATCGCGGACGAGCAAGTTTCGGCATCGCAAGCTTCACTGCACCTCCTCCTGTCACGCCCTCCACCGCATATAACGTGTACGGTGGGTATCAAGCGGCATATCCCGCCCACATTTATGGCAAAGCGTCTGCGATCAGTGCGATCGGCAATAATTTCTATACGCTCGGCGGAATCTACAATGACAGTGACCTCGCCAAAAAACCCACCCATCTATCGGGCTCTCCGGATCGCGTTCAGCTTGCGTATTCGATAGGCAATGCCCACTCATGGCAGGCAGCGCCGTGGATATTCTGCAGGCCAAACGAGCGCGAGCCCGATCCGTCGGCGGGCAACTTCTGTCCACTGGGGTTCGTCAACTTCGGGCGCGGTAATGGCGGCTCTCGCGACAAGTACGTGTACCTCGTGGGCGGACCTAATGAAAAGAGTTTCTGGAGTAATGAACCGGAAAGCGTTCCCGCATATACCTATCTCGCCCGGGTTCCGGAGTCGCAGCTGCTGAGGCAACGCGCCTACCGCTTCTACAGCGGCGTCGACCGACATGGAAAGCCAAGATGGGATGGCCATTCAACATACATGCAGCCGATCTTCATCGACGCTAATTCCAGGCAGCCGGGCTGTGGCGGCATCTGCGACATGACCAGCGGCCTGGGCGAGATCACTTATGACTTCGGGCTACACCGCTATTTGGGCATCGCTCAGGGGGCGTATGTCGGTCAGACTTCCTTTTACGAGGCACCCGAGCCCTGGGGCCCATGGCGCGTCATTCAATACAACAACATCGACCCGGTAGATGGTGGAGGCGGTTGGGCACGCCTGGGCACGAAGGCCGGGGGTTCCCTCGGCGTTCACATTGTCAACGCCTGGACGAGTCCGGACGGCTTGAGCCTTTGGCTCAGCTATTCCTCAGACGGCGTAGCCCCGCAGGACTCTGCATTCCCGCCCGCCGGCACGTCGATGGATTCCCTCAATCTCGTATCGGCGCATCTCACCTTGTCGTCGGCTGCTGCACGCGGCGCGGGCATACCAATTCACTGAGGTTGATGAAAGAATGCGTCAGTTCACTACGCACCAAAATGGGATGGGTAAACTCCCCAAGCAAAGATCTTCTTTATCCGTCCGGAGTCATTTTTGACAAAATACGCGCGGCCAATCCTCTATTTATCTCCGGCACTTGCCAGTCTCTTCGTGTTGTTTGCGAGTGTCTTTTCTTATTCGTGGTCAAGTAATCTCATCAATCTGGCGTGCTCAATACAGGACGATAGTTTTTATTACCTGATTCCCGGTTGGAACGCCGCACATGGTTCAGGCTTTACTTTTGGAGGCGAGAAGACATCTGGTTTCGAGCCACTCTATGAGCTTTTGCTGACATTACTCGGCCTTTTCTGTAACTCTCTCGGCTCCCTACTGCGAATCGCCATTAACTTTAATGGCTGGCTTTTTGCGTTGACCGCCCTCATTACAGGTCTATCGCTCGGCTCTTTGATCAAATCGGCTATGCCGAGCATCCGGCGGACCGCCATGGTACTGAGTCTGAACGTCGCCGTACTCAGTTTCGTTTGCCTGCACACGGTGTTTTTCAGCAGTGTCACCGGCAAGGAAAATGCTCTTGCAGCGCTGTTATTGGCTGCAATCATTTGCAATGTGTTCGTGACAAGCCAGGGCGCCTTTAGATCTCTTATTGTTGGGTTGCTTTGTGGACTTCTGCTATTGACCCGAATCGCGCCGTCCTCGATCGTTTATGCGGCCATTGCCATCATTTTGATGCAGGGTTGGAAGCACAAGTTTTTTGCTCTGAGTTCTTGCCTGGTTCCAGTGATCATTTGGGGCGTCTTTGCGCAGGCCTATTTTGGTCATTTGCTGCCGATGTCCATGCTGGTCAAGATGAGCCCTCCGAATCACCTGTCCGAATATCAATTGATCAAGGGTGGTGTCAAATATCTCTGGGAAAGTGCGAAGTTTTCCTTGTCCGCAGGCAGTCGATTCACCGTGCCGCCGTTGAATGTCAGAGAAGGCTTCCGTTCCACCTTCCAGATCGTGGTGATGGCAATCACCTTGGGGCTGTCGATGCTGGGGCTACTCAGGTGCATCTTCGCGCGACCGCCCTCGCGTGCCGTCATCGCTCTTCTGCTCTTCAACGCTGGCGGCGTCCTGTCCAATATCCTTTTCGGCGCGGCGCTCGCCGACAGGCAACCAGAGGAAATGTACTACTTTGTCTGGTATGTCTACGATCTTCCCGTCTTAGTCGCGGTCAATTGCGGCTTTGCGGTCGCGTGGGTGCAGTCGGAATTCAGCGGCTTGCGCTTCAGTTGGCTGGGCACAGCGGTCCTCGCCCTGGCGTGCGTGGCCTACTTCGTTGACGACGTCGCGTGGTATCAGCGGTTGAGGCCCTACGACGACGTCGCGGATACTGCGAAGTTGGCGGGCACCTGGCAGGGCAAAATGATTGCCTCAGCCGCTTGGTTTCGAGAGAACGTCTCTCCGACTAATCCAAACTACCGAGTGGCTTCGTTCAGTGCAGGAGCTTTATCGTTCATGTTATTCGATCATGTTATCGATCTGGATGGACTCGCGAACGACTCGGCTGGGAAGGCAATATTGTCGAACTCTTTTGCAGATTATATGAAAAGGACAAAACCTGAATATTTCATAGATATTTGCAAGGGGCTCGAGAATCAATTTGACAACCTGGAACGTCTGCATGTAGTGCCTTTTCCACAGCAAGGTGGCTACTGCATCGCTCGATTCGTCTACTAAGGATGGCGCGTCGCAGGCTCGGAGTAGTTCTAACGGTCAGCAGAGTGGCCTGGGTGTACGTCATGTTGAGCCTTGCGGGAGCGCATTCGAATGCCGCTGAGGACACGCCGACCAGCCGGGCCGCGATCGAAGCGCGAGTGCAATCCCTGATGGCGCAGATGACGGTGCCGGAGAAGATTGGACTCATTGCGGGCACTGCCACGATGCGCACTGGCTCGTTGCCGCGGCTGGGCATCCCCGCGTTCTACACCAGCGATGGGCCTCTGGGTGCACACTTGATAAGTCCTTCCACTGCATATGCCGCTGGCATCAATCTTGCGGCGACATGGGATACCGAGCTGGCGCGGGAAATCGGTGTTCAGATCGGACGTGATGCGCGCTCGCGCGGCGCCAACTTCCTGCTGGGCCCGGGCGTCAACATTTATCGCGCACCGATGAACGGGCGGAACTTCGAGTACTTTGGTGAGGACCCGTTTCTCGCCGCGCAAATCACCGTTCATTACGTCGAGGGCGTGCAGTCGCAGCGAGTCAGCGCCACCGTCAAGCACTTTATGGGCAATAACTCAGAGTACGCCCGCCATACCTCGGACAGTGTCATCGACGAGCGCACCATGCGCGAGATCTATCTGCCGGTGTTCGAGGCCGCCGTAAAAGAGGCCCACGTCGGGGCGGTCATGAGCTCTTACAACCTCACCAATGGCGAGCACATGAGCCAGAACGCCTATCTGGATACCGAAGTGCTCAAGCAGCAGTGGGGATTCGACGGCTTGCTGATGTCGGACTGGGGTTCCACCTACGACGGTGTCGCGGCGGCCAACGCCGGGCTGGATCTGGAAATGCCCCAGGGGCTGTTCATGAATCCGAATGTGTTGCTACCGGCGATCGATTCCGGCGCCGTTCTGCCTGCAACCCTCGACGATAAGGTGCGCCGATTGTTGCGATTGGCGGTGCGTTTCGGATGGCTGGACAACGCACAGATGGATATCGATATACCACGCTACAACCAAGCGGGCCGGTCAGTGAGCTTGCGCGCGGCCGAGGAAGGCATGGTGCTGCTCAAGAATGAGCAGCACGCGCTGCCATTAGACAAAACTCGCATCCGAACCATCGCTCTGATCGGCCCCGACGCCCATCCAGGTATGGCGACGGCCGGCGGTAGCGGCCACGTCCAGCCTTTCGCATCGGCCAGTGCGCTGACTGCCCTCAGCGACTTCATGGGTCCCGACGGTCGCGTGCTGTTTCACCGGGGTCTGCGCACGACGCAGCAAATCGCGCGCGCCACGGTTTTCACGACGACCCGCGACGGCAGCGCACCCGGGATCACGGTGGAGACTTACAGTAACGATCGGCTGTCCGGAACGGCGGTATCAACGCGCGTGTTGCCTACCGCCACCGTCGAGCAACGCCGACCCGAGGCCGGAACCGCGGATGTAGTGCCCGACTTCAATCACGACGCTGGAGCGCCTTCTGCTTCGCCGCAGGTCGCGGCCGCGGCTGCGGCCATGTCGATGCGCACCGAGGCGACATCCATGCGGATCACCGGCTACTTCAACCCATCGCGGACAGGACGCTACATTCTTACGGTGCGCGAGTCCCATCGCTTCCGTCTGCTGATCGACGATCAGGTGGTCATTGACGAGTCAGTGGTACTTAAATCGGCCCTAAACCATGTGGTCGTGCCCTTGAGCGCCGAGCCGCACAAAATCATCATCGAGCACTTTCATAGTGGTACCGGCGTGGCTCAAAACGATTTCATTCAGTGCGGCCTGGTACCCGAAGATGAGGTGGTCAGTCCCTCGGCCAAAGAGATGGCAGCCAAGGCTGACGTGGCGATCGTAGCCGTGGGATTTGATGAGGACAGCGAGGGCGAGGCACAGGATCGCGAATTTGACTTGCCGCCGGAACAGCAGCAATTGATCCGGGAGGTGGCGGCCGCCAACAGGCATGTCATAGTGGTCGTAACTTCCGGCGGCAGTGTCGGCACGGCCGGATGGCTCGAGCGGGTGCCGGCGGTGATTCAGGGTTGGTACGCCGGCGAAGAAGGCGGCACCGCACTCATCCGGCTCCTCTTTGGGCAGGCGAACTTCAGCGGCCGGCTGCCGATCAGTTGGGAACAGCAGCTCACGGACAATCCCTGCTTCCCGAATTATTACTACCAGGATCCACTGACCCGGAAGGTTATCTACGCGGAAGGCGTCTTTGTAGGCTACAGGGGCTATGAAAGAAATCACGTGAATCGAT
>JBEKWD010000062.1:0-9176 GCA_049513435.1 Steroidobacteraceae bacterium
GGCCGCGTGCAGTTCCGCGTCCGGGGAGCCGACCAGCGGCTCTATGTCAGCGTGTTGCCCGAGTCGAACTAAAATCCCCGATCTAGGCTGGGTTGCTGTGCCCGCCCGGGGCCAGCCGTATGAAATTCGTCGATGAGGCCAAGCTCAAGGTGCAGGCTGGCAATGGGGGCCGCGGCTGCGTGAGCTTCCGGCGCGAGAAGTTCGTGCCCTTCGGCGGCCCGGATGGTGGCGACGGCGGGGAGGGCGGCAGCGTCTGGTTGCGCTCGACCGAAGGCATCAACACGCTCGCGGACTTCCGCATCCAACGTACCTACAAAGCCCGCTCCGGAGAGGGCGGCTCTGGCAATGATTGCACGGGCCGTCGTGGTGAAGACCTGCACATCGCAGTGCCCGTCGGCACCGTGGTGCTCGATTCGGATACCGACGAGCAGCTCGGCGACTTAACCCCCGCAGGACAGGAGCTCAAGGTCGCGCAGGGCGGCAAGGGCGGCTGGGGTAACGCGCGTTTCAAATCAAGTACCAATCGTGCGCCGCGACAATTTGGTCCAGGTCTGCCTGGAGAAAGGCGCGCGCTGCAGCTCGAGCTCAAGCTCATTGCTGACGTCGGTCTGCTCGGTATGCCCAATGCGGGCAAATCCACGTTGATTCGCGCGCTGTCCTCGGCGCGGCCGAAAGTTGCCGATTATCCTTTTACGACGCTGTATCCCAATCTCGGCGTGGTCGATTGCGGGCAGCAGCGCAGCTTCGTCATGGCCGACATCCCCGGACTGATCGAAGGTGCGGCCGACGGAGTGGGGTTGGGCATCCGCTTCCTCAAGCATTTGCAGCGCACCCGCGTGTTGCTGCACATAGTGGATCTGCTGCCACCGGACCCGGAAGCCGATCCGGTACGCGATGCCCGCGCCATCGTGGGCGAGCTCAGGAAATTCAGCCGCGAACTGGCGGCCAAACCGCGCTGGCTGGTGATTAATAAGCGCGACCTGCTGCCGGATGCGGAGGCGGAAGCACGGGCCGCCGATATCGCACGGCGCCTGCGCTACCGGGGTCCTCGTTTTTTAATCTCGGCCGCGACCAAGCGCGGGACCCGCGAGTTGGCCGCTGCAGTCATGCAATTCCTGGAGGGGAAGGCTCGGCCACGCAGCCGCAGCTGAGGGGGCGCCGCGGCGCTGACGGCGGCTGCGCCAGGCGCGGTGGTGCGAGCAGTCGCGCCTCAATGCAGGCCTGGGTGAGAATGCGCCAATGCGCAATAGCAAAGTTCGATCGCGTATCGCTGCAGGCAAGCTGCGGCTGCGAATCCGTGATCTGCGCAATCTCGGCGCGCGCACAGAGCAGATGCTGGCGCAGATCGGTGTACTGACTGCCGAAGAATTGCGCCGTCGTGGCGCGGTGCGTGCGTTTGCCGAGCTCAAACGCGCGCGCGTGAGCTCTTCACTGAACCTGTTCTGGTCCCTCGCCGGTGCGCTCGAGCCGTGGCCCGAAGGCCGGCATTGGCGCGAGGTCGCGCGCGGTGGCGAGCGCTTATCGTTGCTGCTGTCGCTCGAGGATTACGAGATCAGGCACGGAGTCTCAGCTCGACAGTGACTTGACGCGCGCAGCCAGACGACTCTTGTGCCGATCGGCCTGATTACGATGGATCAGGTGTTTGTTCACGAGGGTGTCGATCAGCGGTACGGCTGCGCGATAGCTGCTCTGGGCCTCTTCCTTGCTGCCCTTGGCAACCGCATTGAGAACCTTGCGGATTGCGGTGCGCATGCGCGAGCGCAGCGTCACGTTATGAGCGCGATGCTTTTCAGCCTGTCGTGCCGCCTTTTCCGCCGATCTCGTATTTGCCACGCGTTGCTCCAGCGCCCGGTTGCCCGGTATTCAAATGGGTTGCCACACCTCGGGAGGCGCGTAGTGTGGGCAGGGGTCAAAATGTTGTCAATCAAGCCTCGCGACGCCGCCCTGAGCGAGGGTGGCCAATGTGGCTATAATTCAACGCTTTGAGCCGAGGTGAGGCCGGATTGGCGGCGCACCGGTTTCAGCCGGTACCCGGCCTATGCTCGAGGACCATGCAGCTCATCCGCCGCTTAGACACCGTTCAGCCTCGCGATTTTGTCGTGACCATTGGCAGTTTCGATGGCCTGCATCTGGGCCATCAGGCGCTGATCGAACGCCTATTGCAGCACGCCGCGCACCGACAGTTGCCATCGATGATGCTGAGCTTCGAGCCGCTGCCACGCGAGTATCTGCAGGCCGCCGATCCGCCCGCACGGCTGACCAATTTTCGCGAGCGCTGGCGTCTGCTGTCCAACCGCGGCCTCGATCAACTGTGCCTATTGCGCTTCAGCGAGTCGCTGCGCTCCGTGTCCGCCGAACAGTTCATGGAGTTGTTGCACGCGGCGCACGCGCGCGTGATTGTGATCGGTCACGACTTCCGATTCGGTCGCGGTGGCCTGGCGAGTGCACAGTGGTGTCTCGAGCGGGCCGTGCATTACGGCTTCACAGTCGACGTCGTCTCCCCGGTGGCAAGCGGCGGTGAGCGCGTGAGCAGCGGCAGAATCCGCTCGGCGCTGGCCGTGGGCGATCTTGCATCGGCGCAGCGGCTGCTCGGCCGCCCGTACTCGATGCGCGGCCGGGTCTCCCGAGGCGCACAGCTCGGTCGAACGCTCGGGTTTCCCACCGCGAACCTCGCCGTCAAGCGCCGGCGCGTGCCGCTCGCGGGGGTCTTTGCCGTCTGGGTGCGGGGAGCCGGAACGTTGCGCGAGCCCTGGCCCGCGGTCGCGAGTCTGGGCACGCGGCCGATGGCCGGCGGCGGTCTGCCGGTGCTCGAGGCCTGCTTGTTCGATTTTGACGGAGATCTGTATGGTCGCGAAATCGAAGTGGAGTTCGTCGCGCGACTGCGTGATGAGCTGACATTCGATTCGATGGATGCGATGGTGGTGCAGATGCATCGCGACGCCGCCGAGGCGCGCAGCATCCTTGGCGCATGATGGAAGGTGACAGGGTGAATGATTACAAGCGCACGGTGAATCTGCCGCAGACGGATTTCCCGATGAAGGCGGATCTGGCCGCGCGCGAACCCGCTCAGCTCGAGCGCTGGGCCCAGCAGCGCATCTACGAGCGCATCCGCGAGGTATCCGCGGGACGCAGCAGCTTCGTGCTGCACGATGGGCCGCCCTACGCCAACGGCGTCATCCATCTCGGGCACGCAGTCAACAAGATTCTCAAGGACATTGTCGTCAAGTCGCACTCCCTGGCCGGATACGACTCGCCCTATATCCCGGGTTGGGACTGCCACGGTCTGCCGATTGAGCTGGCCGTCGAGAAAAAATATGGCAAGCCCGGGCAAAAGCTCGACGCAGCGGGCTTTCGCGCCGCGTGCCGAAGCTTTGCCGCAGTCCAGATTGACCTGCAGCGCGCTGACTTCAAGCGCCTCGGGGTGTTCGGCGATTGGGATCATCCCTATCTGACCATGGATCCGCGCTATGAGGCGCAGCAGATCCGCGCGGTTGGACAGATCATTCGTAACGGGCACCTCTATCGCGGCGCCAAGCCCGTTCATTGGTGCCTGGATTGTCGCTCGGCGCTGGCCGAGGCTGAAGTCGAATATGAGGAGAGCACCTCGGTCGCGATTGACGTGGCGTTTCGCGTGCTGGACGTCGAGGACTTTGCGCGCCGTACCGGTTTGAAGGCAGCACTCCTGGGTGACAAGGTATCGGTCGTGATCTGGACTACGACGCCCTGGACATTGCCGGCCAATGAGGCCGTGACGTTGGGCGATGAGTTTGAGTACTGCGCGCTCGAGGTCGAGCGTGGCGGGGCCCGCGAGGTACTGGTACTGGCCGCCGAGCTCGCGCCAGCCTGCCTGCTGCGCTATGGGCTTGAGCCCGGGATCATGCTCGGCAGCTTTGCGGGCCGCGCGCTCGAAGGACTGAAGCTCGCGCATCCCTGGCTCGATCGTCAGGTTCCCGTGCTTCTCGGTGAGCACGTAACACTCGAGGCCGGTACCGGTGCCGTGCACACCGCGCCGGCGCACGGACAGGAGGACTACCTCGTTGCTGCGCGCTATGGATTGCCCGTGATCAATCCGGTGGGCCCGGACGGCCGCTTTGTCGCCGGTACGGCGCTGGTGGCCGGACTTCGGGTCGATGAGGCCAATGCGGTGATCGTGCGCCAGCTCGAGAGCAACGGCGCGCTCTTGCACCAGGCGCCGCTGCGACATAGTTATCCGCACTGCTGGCGCCACAAGACGCCTTTGATATTCCGCGCCACGCCGCAGTGGTTCATCAGCATGGATCAGCGCGGGTTGCGCGAGCACACGTTGCGCGACATCCCGCACGTGCACTGGACACCGGCATGGGGCGAGCAGCGCATCACCGCCATGATCGCCAATCGTCCCGATTGGTGCATATCGCGCCAGCGCACCTGGGGTGTGCCGCTGGCGCTGTTTGTGCACAAGCAAACCGGTGCGCTGCACCCGCGCACGCAGGAGCTGCTGGAGCAGGTGGCCGCGCGCGTCGAGAAGGCCGGCATCGACGCCTGGTTCGCGCTTGATCCGAAAGAGCTGCTCGGCGAGGACAGCGCGCAATACGACAAGCTCGAGGACGTCATGGACGTCTGGGCCGATTCGGGGTTGTCGTTTGAATGCGTGCCGGCGCTGCGCCCCGATTTCCGTGCGCCGGTCGATTTATACCTGGAAGGCTCGGACCAGCACCGCGGCTGGTTCCACAGCTCACTGCTGATGTCGGAGGCGCTGTATGCGCGCGCACCCTACCGCGGCGTGCTCACCCACGGCTTCACGGTCGATGAGAAGGGCCGCAAGATGTCGAAATCCCTTGGCAACGGTATCGAGCCGCAGGACATCTGGCGCACGCTCGGCGCCGACATTCTGCGCTTGTGGGTGGCTGCCACCGATTATGCGAACGAGATGAGCTTGTCGCAGGAAATCCTCAAGCGCATGAGCGATTCATATCGGCGCATGCGCAATACGGTGCGCTTCCTGCTCGGCAACCTGCATGATTTCGAATTGTCGGAGGCGGTGCCTGAGATTGAGCTGGTGGCACTGGACCGCTGGGCCATCGCACGCACGCGCGCACTGCAGGAGGAGATCAGCGCAGCATACCGGGACTATGCCTATCACCTGATCTACCAGAAGGTGCACAACTTCTGCGTGGTGGATTTGGGCGGACTGTATCTCGATATTCTCAAGGATCGACTCTACACGTTTCCCGCACGCAGTCGCGCGCGCCGCTCGGCGCAGACGGCCATGTGGCACATCGCCGAGGCGGTGGTGCGCTGGCTCGCGCCGATCTTGTCCTTCACGGCCGAGGAGATCTGGCGGCATTTGCGTGGGCCGCGTCCGGAGTCGGTGTTCCTGAGCACCTGGCACCCATTGCCGCAGCTGAGCGCGACGGACATCGACTGGTCAGCGCTCGTCGTATTGCGCGCCGACGTCGCGCGCGAGCTCGAGCGCTTGCGCGTCGCTGGCGGTATTGGCGCGCCGCTCGATGCTGAGCTGGATGTCTGGGCGACGCCGCAGCAGTTTCGCCGCCTCAATGCGCTGGGCGAAGAGCTGCGATTTTTTATGATCACGTCCTGGGCCATGGTGCATGAAGTGCAAGGTGGCGCGGACAATGCGGTTCCGGCGCAGGTACCCGCAGAGGCCGTCGCAGCCGCCGGTCTTTCCGAGGGTGGCGTCTGGATCCGAGTCAGGGTGGCCCAGGATCCCAAGTGCGTTCGCTGTTGGCATCACCGGCCCGATGTGGGTGCATCGAGCGAACACCCGCAGCTGTGCAGCCGCTGCATCGGAAATCTCTCGATGCCCGGCGAGCAGCGCTTCTACACTTGACGCATGGGTACCCACGGCACAGCGCGCGAGCGGGGCAGCCTCAGCTATTTGTGGCTGTCGGCGGCGGTGATTGTGCTGGACCAACTCAGCAAGGCGGCTGTCGAGCGAGGGCTGCAGCTGTAT
The DNA here is from genome assembly GCA_049513435.1 of Steroidobacteraceae bacterium. Taxonomy (GTDB): domain Bacteria; phylum Pseudomonadota; class Gammaproteobacteria; order Steroidobacterales; family Steroidobacteraceae; genus FEN-1191. Next base: position 5,954 of record JBEKWD010000062.1, read on the forward strand.
CAGAGCGTATCCATACTGCCAGTGCTCGAGATCACGCGCCTGCACAATCGCGGCGCGGCCTTCAGTTTTCTGGCCACCGCCGCGGGCTGGCAGCGCTGGGTGTTCACGGCGCTGGCATTACTGGTCAGCGGCGTACTGGCGCTGTGGCTGCGTCGCATCAAGCGTGGTAATGCTGCGCTGGCCAGCGCGGTGGCGTTGATTCTCGGCGGCGCGCTGGGAAATGCCATTGATCGGTTGCGGCTCGGGCAGGTGATTGACTTCATTTATGCCCACTGGAATCAGCATTATTTTCCAGCCTTCAATGTCGCCGACTCCTGCATCTGCATTGGTGCGGGCTTGCTATTGCTCGATTCCTGGCTCGCGGGCCGCCGCCGCGACGCCGGCAGTGATTCCAGCCCGCCGCGCAAATAGTTCAAGCTGCTATCGGCCAAGCGGGTAAAATCGAGCCCATGCGTATTTTGCTTGCCAACCCCCGAGGCTTCTGCGCCGGCGTCGATCGCGCGATCGAGATCGTCGAGCGTGCATTGCAGCTCTTTGGTGCGCCGATCTACGTGCGCCACGAAGTCGTGCACAACCGCAACGTGGTCGAGCGCTTGCGTGAGATCGGCGCGATATTCGTCCAGGAACTCGATGAGGTTCCCGACGGCGGCACGGTGGTGTTTTCTGCGCATGGCGTACCCACGGCAGTGGAGCGCGAAGCGGTCCGACGCGGGCTGCAGGTGTTCGATGCGACCTGCCCGCTGGTCAGCAAGGTGCATATGGAAGTCACGCGCTATGCGCGCGAGGCATGCGAAGTGATCCTGATCGGTCACGCCGGCCACCCCGAGGTGGAAGGCACGATCGGACGATTCGATACCAGTTTCGGCGGCAGCATTACGCTGATCCAGGACATCGACGATATCTCGCGCCTGCAGGTGCGCGATCCGCAACGACTGGCGTTTGTCACGCAGACGACGTTGTCGGTTGACGATACCGCCACGATCGTCGAGGCATTGCGCGCGCGTTTTCCGTCGGTCCAGGCGCCGCGCCGAGAGGACATCTGCTACGCGACGCAGAATCGCCAGGATGCGGTCAAGAAATTACTGGCGCAGTGCAATCTGCTGATCGTGGTCGGCTCGCACACGAGCTCCAATTCCAACAGGCTGCGGGAGCTGGCCGACAAGGCTGGCATTCCGGGGTATCTGGTCGACGACGCCGATGATTTGAATCGCGAATGGTTTGAGGACAAGGCAACGGTGGGGGTGACCGCCGGAGCCTCCGCACCCGAGGTGCTCGTGCAGCGGGTCATCGAGCGCCTGCGCAGCTGGGGCGGGGAACTACCCGCCGAAGTGGAGGGCCGAGAGGAATATGTCGTCTTCGGCCTGCCCCGTGAGCTGCGGGTGTAGGCGCGATATACTGCCCGCATGAACATGGAGTCTGCTCGACCGGAATTGAGCAACGCTGAGGCCGCTTCCAGGCTATTGGCCTGTGGAATTCGACTAACCGATCAGCGACTGCAGATTGCTCAGATCCTGTTGTCAGCGCCGCAGCATCTGTCCGCCGAGCAAATCGCCGAGGCCTTGCGTCGCCAGGGCGCGCGCGTGTCCAAGGCCACGGTCTACAACACCTTGAACCTGTTTGCTGCGCGCGGGCTCATTCGTCAACTCAGCGTGAACGGGGATTGCGCCTGGTTCGATTCGAACGTCGGACCGCATTATCATTTTCAGGACGAGCAATCCGGAGCTCTGCAGGACCTAGCGCTCAGCGACGTGCAATTCAGCCATCTGCCCGAACCGCCCGCCGGCATGGAAGTCGCTGGCATCGATGTCGTGATCAGATTGCGCCGGCGTCACGGCGAGGGGTGAGCTTCACGCGACGGCAGCGCTCGGGCACCGCCGGTTGCCCGGCCGCGACGCTCTGCTTAACATAACCGCCCTTCGCGCCGGAGTAGCTCAGTTGGTAGAGCAGCGCATTCGTAATGCGCGGGTCGTAGGTTCGAGTCCTATTCCCGGCACCATCCCCTCCAGTCGCTGCCAGTTAAGTCCCGCATTCTGGCCCTAAACGTCCAATCAACCGCACACCTCCTCGCCTGCGCGCCTACGAACTTTGTTGTAGAATGTACTTTGTTATACAAAGACTAGACTCACCATCGGGATCGAGCCGGAACCTTGATCTATAACCTTTGTGCGCTCATGGCGTAGTTGGCTTGGAGTGGTGCTCCCGTGCCCGACTCCCACAATCCGCAACAGAATCGCCTGCTGGCCGCGCTGTCACCCGCCGAGCGCGAACGGATCTATCCGCACCTGGATCTTGTCTCGATGCCGCTTGGCAAGGTCTTATACGGGTCTGGCGATGTCTTACGCCAAGTTTACTTTCCGACCGACTCCATCGTGTCGCTGCTGTATGTGCTGCTGAACGGCGCGTCGGCGGAAATCTCAGTGGTCGGCAACGAAGGCCTCATCGGCATCGCGCTGTTCATGGGCGGTGAAACCACCCCGAGCAGGGCGATCGTCCAGAGCGCCGGCCACGCTTACCGGCTGATCGGACAGGCACTCAAGGACGAGTTCCATCGCAACGGCGCGGTGCAGCTCTTGCTTCTGCGCTACACCCAGGCCCTGATCACGCAGATGGCGCAGACGGCAGTGTGCAACCGACATCACTCGGTGGACCAGCAATTGTGCCGCTGGCTCCTACTGTCCCTCGATCGCCTGACAGCCAATCGCTTGACCATGACTCAGGAACTCATCGCCAACATGCTCGGCGTGCGCCGCGAAGGCGTCACCGAAGCTGCCGGCAAGTTGCAGAAGCTTGGTGTGATCAAATACAGCCGCGGGGAAATCACGGTCCTGAACCGTCCAAAACTGGAAGAGCTGTGTTGCGAGTGCTACGCCGTGGTGAGGAAAGAGAGCGACCGCCTGCTGTCTCGTTCTCAACCTGAACTACCTAAAGTTGATCCCGCCGTCGGTGCGTAGGTACGCAGCCTCGAGGCGAAGTTCCTGAGCGCAAGGATGCCGCTGTCCTCAGCCTGGCTGCACAGCTCGCGCAATTGCTCTAGCGCGCGCCCATGACTCGCGGAGGTTCCATCCCAGATCTGCTGCAAGCGATCACGGAAGTCGATGACGGTTCGCAGTACCTCATATCGTTCGAGTAGCTCGCGCAACTGCTGACGGGATCGCTCGTCGAGCAACTTTGGATGCCGCACGAGAAGCCGTGGAGAGCGGTGCGCGAGCACGCCGCTACCGGC
>JBEKWD010000063.1:0-9099 GCA_049513435.1 Steroidobacteraceae bacterium
GCGGATCACCGCCAGTTTGCAGATAACCGAGTGCCTTTCCGGCTGCCAACGAGCGCCGACCCGCCGAGACCTCGCTATATATCTCCTCGATCGCATCAATGCCCGAGCCATGAGGCTCCGCTGGCTGCAGCGCATCGAGCTGGAAATCCGCTGCACCTGCCGTGAACTGGCGGAACATGGCAATGAAAGCCGCACATTGCAGCAATAGCATCTGCTGGGTCGGTTCATCGCGGCAGATCCGATAGGCGTAGTACAGCGCGTTCGCCGTGGTCTGTGCATGCACGGTCAGGATGCCCGGTTGTGTCATGACGAGCTCTGCGGCGGTATTGAAGAGCACCTGCCAGATCGCGTCTGGCGAAAGGCCTGATCGCAGCATGGTGACGATTGCGCCGCCAGCTTGTTCCTCCGATTCGCGATAAAGCGCGGAGCGCAGCTCTGAGCGCAGCTGCGAGCGTGCGGCCGGATCATTGCGCCCCTGCTTCCAGTCGGCAGGAATCTCGCGCAGACGCTTCTGGTTTATCCGCCAGGGCCGGTCGGGTTCAAGGTCATGAGCGCCTGGATTGGCATCCGTATCGCTGTTTTGTAGCGCCGCGACCGTGGAGCGCAGGATGGCTTCACGTTGGCTTGAATCCAGAAATCCAATAAGAGCGTGCGCGTTGGCCACGGTAATTGCTTTGTGACCGATGTCTCGCAGGTCGCGCGCGCCATAAGCAAACAGCAGCGAGAAGATCTCGTCCATCGGGACGAGCCGAGCGTAATCCGCAATCGCTGCGTCAGCAGCATCGTGATCCCAATGCTCCAGCGCGGCGAGCAGCCTGGTGCGGACCGCCTGGGCGCTAACTGCTGGCGCGCCGGCGGCTCGAGGCTGCAGGCGCCAACCCGCGCGCGCTCGCTCCTGGGCCTGCGCATCTTTGAAATAATCGGCAGCCCAGATGATCGGCAGCCATCGCTCGGCCGACGGCCCCTTTGGCGATCCCTGTTGCGTGCTGGCATTAATTGCGCGCATGACCATGACCGAGTGGTATTTGAAACCGACGACTGGATACGGCTGAACGTTGCGCGCCGCCGCCCAAAATAGGGTTGCGAGCAGCTCCTCATAACGCAGGCCAGATTGAATCCTCTGCGCGAGCGCGCGCGGCAGATGCTCGCGTGGCGAGTCTTCCACTAGTTTGAGCAAGGCGGTTGAGGTCTGATCGGTATTTGCCTGACCAAGCCGGTTGGTCAGGCCTGCACCGGTCACGCCGGCCGCCTGGATGAACTTGCGTCGGTTCATGGCAAGCACGATGAGTTGTGGCATGACTGTACTCCAAATCAGGCTGCCCAGCGCAGTACGGGCAGGTCACGCGGCTTGCGGTGGTTAGCTATCGTGCCGACAATGCTGCCCATGCTGCGGTAGACGCACAGACAGGGAGAGCATCAAATGCAAGTCAGCGAGGACAAGCAACCCAGCGACGGCTTATCGGTGGCTCTGGCGCTGGTGACCCGCCTAATCTCGGCCTTCAGCTCAATCATTGAAGGGCGCATTGGGCAGGTGGCCGCCTTGGAACGTCGAGAGATCCAGCGCGCGGCCAGCGTGTTTGCGTTTGCGTTTACCGCCGCGGTATTCGCTTGCGCTGCCGCCGGTTTTGCCGCGTTTGCGGTGCTGACGGCACTGAGCGAGGAGCATCGTGCAGCCGGCTGTGCCTGCATTGCAGTGGGCTTCGCACTGCTTACGGCGCTCGCCGTATTGCTGGCCCGAGGCGGCACTCGGACCGGTTAGTAATAACCGGCTGCGCCGGCAGGCGTAAGCATCAACACTTTCGGGCCATTTGCAGTACGCGGTACCTGGCAGCGGAATTTGGCTGGCTTTACGACCAGGAGGTCGCAACTGAGCTCATCAAGAATGCGCTCAGCGGTATTACCGATGAGCAGCCGCCTGAAACCGGAGCGCGAAACGGCGCCCATGACGACGATGGCGCTGTTGCTCTGTTGCGCCGCCTGGGCAATCGCGTGGACGGGATCGTTCGCAATCAAATAACGGCGCGATGCCGCGATCCGTGTCCCTCGAAGCGCTCGCGTCAGGCTGGCCTGGGCAGAGCGCAGCGCCAGTCGTTGCATTTTCGCTTCCATTTTTTTGAAAAGATGCGGCGTCATTAGCCCCGATTTGATCGCCTCGCGCGGCACCGCACCGAACACGCTGCCGATGGGTGCGCGTGCATAAGCGTGCACTGCACTCAGCTTGCCATGCAGCGCTTCGCTGATCGTGCGCGCCGTGCGCAAGATCTCCTTATCAAGCAGTAATGGTTTCGCGTGTGTATGCGCGGGATCGATGGCGGCAAGCACTGCCGGGTGACGGTATGGGTGTGGATTCTTGACCAGCAGGACTGGTGTCGGGCTCTGGCGCACGAGTTCCCAGTCGGTCAAGCGCAGCAGCCAGGGTGCTGTATGCCGACCCGAATGCCGGGACGCGACGATGAGGTCGGCCTTGGCACTGAGCGCCTGGCGAATGATGGCTTCGTGGCTCGGAAAATCCCATGCAGCTGTCACGGTCACTCGGATGCTGTGTTTGCGCAATTGCGCGGCAATGACCTCGAGTCTGGCCAAAGCGTTCTGTCGCAGATCATGCTCAATGCGCTCGAGGCTTTGATCGGCGAGACCGGATACGTCTGCGTACAATGGCGTTGCCAGCGCATGGAAAAGCTGCACCTTTGCGTTGCAGCTACGGGCAATCTGTGCGGCTTTAAGCACGGCGGGGTATGAAGTCGCCTGAATATCCTTTACGGCGACGAGGATGCGGCGAATGGTAGACATTGAGGTTCTCCTGGACGTCAAAATGCCCACATGCAGCGGCAACTTGTGCAGCTGACACTCTAACGGAATGCGGCATCTATACCTACTAAACTAGGCTGCAGGGAGGCTTTCGGATGCTTGCAGGTATGGAACCGATTGAACTTGCGGGCCGGCTCGGCTTGGCGCTCGCGATGGCTATATTCATCGGCGTAGCCTTTGAAGAGATCTACAAGCGCGATGCGCCGAGTAACCCCGGGGGGATTCGGACCTTTCCGATGCTGGCGCTCCTGGGCAGCATGCTGTTTCTGCTCGAGCCCAAGTCGATGTTGGCGTTTATCGTCGGCATGCCCGGCGTCGCCGCCTGGCTCTACGCTCGTATCCGCGCCGCGCCTGCCGACCAGACAGATCCGTCCAGTCTGGTGATCCCAACGGCTAATCTTCTTGCGTACTCGCTAGGACCGATAGCCATTACTCAGCCGCCCTGGGTCATTGTGGCCGCCTCGGTGACGGCAGTCCTGCTGCTCGAGAGTCGTGAGGCACTGCATGCGCTGGTTCGCACGGTGCCGCGCGAGGAAGTCTTCACGCTCGGCAAGTTTCTTATTCTGGTCGGGCTGATTTTGCCGTTGGTACCCAATCACCCGGTTGTCAGTTGGACGCCGATCACGCCGTTTCAGGCCTGGCTGGCGCTGGTGGCCATTTCCACGCTCTCGTATATCAGCTATCTGCTGCAGCGATATGTTCCCAGGACGAGGTCCCTGCTACCCGCGGTTCTCGGTGGCATCTACTCCTCGACCGCGACCACGGTGGCCCTGGCTCGTCAGCAGAAGCAATCTGGAGTGCCCAACTCGCGACTATCGGCCGGCATAGTCACGGCCACGAGCATCATGTATTTGCGAATCGGTATCGTCGTCGCGATCTTCAACGCGCAATTGGCCCTGCTGCTGCTACCAGCGTTGGTGGGTCTATTCCTCGTAGGTGCAGTACTGGCGGCCTTCGAGTGGAATCGGGCCTCGACGAATACGCCGACTAAGGACTTGCCGGCGACGAATCCACTGCAGCTACCGACCGCGGTCACGTTTGCGGCCATGTTTGTCATTATCGCGCTTGCTTCCGCCTGGGTGCGTGCTCGCTACGGTCAGACGGGCGTGCTCGGCCTCGCGGCCATTTCCGGCGCCACCGACGTCGATCCTTTCGTGCTGAGCCTCGCGCAGGGCAGTGTTACGGGAATGACGCTTCACGCCCTGGCCGCGGCCATCTTGATTGCAGCCGCATCCAACAATGTCCTCAAGGCGCTATACGCGGTGCTGTTCGGCAGCCTGAAGGCGTGTGGGCGCCCCGCAGTCCTATTGCTGGCTCTGGCGGTCTTGGGAATTGCGGTGGCTGCGAGTTATCTACGCTGAGCGATCAACGACAGGATTGGCCGATTCTGTCTGGTCGGTCGGCGATTGATTAATCTCGGTCATCACACGTCGCTTGCCGCGGTTGATGACCAGTCGCACCGCATCGGCTCTTGCGTAATGACCTGCCGGGTCCGCGGTGGCCTTGGCCAGAGTTATTGCTGCGGGATCGAGATCGGCATAGAGAATGCCCTCCTCGTCCTCGGCCAGAACATTGCACAGCGAGCGTCCATCCGGTCCATAGATCACCGTGAAGCCCCCGCCGGGTTTATCGGTGCGAGGATTGAGCAAGTGAGCCTTTTCGGGGGTATCGCACAGCAGATCGAACATCTCCTGCGAGATCACTGCACAAGGGGCGAGCACGAAGCAGCCGCCTTCCACCGCGTAGATCAAGCTGGCCGCGTTGTTGACCTCCGGCCCCAAGGCATAGGCAATATCGCGATAGATCGACAGGCTCGGCCAGGAGGCGACGTGGACTTCCTCGTGTTGCGCATACATCGCCATCTTCATGAGCGGCTGCACGTGCTCCCAACAATTGAGCGCGCCCAGTCTTCCGAAGGGCGCATCAACAACCACGAGGTCCGAGCCGTCGCCTTCACCGAATACGGTGCGTTCAATATGCGTGGGTTTAAGCTTACGGCGGGTCAGAAGCAGCTCGCCGCGCGGATCGATAATGGCCTGGGCCATGTAGCGACTGCCCATAGCTCGCTCGGAGAAACCCATGACGAGCGTGACAGCCGCCCGCTTGACGATGCCCTGCAATCGGCGCATCTGCGGTGAGTCCACGGCCAGACTGTTGTCGTGGTAGCGCGGGAAGAAGGCCAGCGCCTGCGCGGGCGTACCCAGATAGATGAACCATGGAAATCCTGGCAACCAGGTCTCCGGGAACGCCACCAGTTGCGCCCCGGCGCTAGCCGCTTCTTCGATCAGTACGGCCGCCTTATCGATCGAGGCTTCCAGGTCCATGAAAACGGGAGCAGCCTGCACCGCCGCGGCTTTGATGGCTTTCATCCGCGCGCACTCTCCGGTAGTTGCGCATGCGCTTCAAGTTGACCGCTTTTCTTGCGCGTCAGTAGATAGTAGAGCGAGCCCGGAACAATGATTCCGACTATCCAGGCGACGTCAAACCCGAGTTGGCTGGCGATGCGGCCGGTGTAGAACTCCTGACTGATAAATGGGATCTGGCAAAGGCAGCCGATCGTATAGCTAAGCAGCCCCGCTGCATTGAAGCGCCCGTAGCGGCCATCCGGCGTAAATAACTCCGCCGGCACATAGCGGCCTTTACGGATCCAGTAATAGTCCACCAGGTTGATGGCTGACCACGGAATCAAAAACGTCACAATGAAAAAGATGAAATTCTCATAGGCATGCAGAAAGTCATTGCTGGCGGCGCCAGCAATCAGACCGCCGATCACAGACAGTGCCACGATGAACGCGATACGCTGGAAGCGATTCACCGTTAAATGTCTGAATAGGCTGGTGATGATCGTAAGGCTCGACATCATGGCACCGTAAATATTGAGTGCATCGATGTTGGCCAATCCAAAAACCAGCGTTATCAGAGTGATCGATCGCAGCCACGCGTTCATGCCACTCGCAACGCGGGCAGTGCCCGTGATGGCATCGTCGTGACCAAACGCGATCTGAATGCCCGCGCCCAGCACCATGATCCAGATGGCGCTGGCGATTGTACCCGCATAGGTATACCAGAAGGTTTGTGCGGTCGAGGTTTCAACAGGAAGATAGCGCGAATAATCCGCGACGTACGGGCCGTAGGAGATGTAGTAGGCAGCGACTATCGAGACAACGAAGAAAAAGGGCTTGAGCTGAAAGTGCGCCGCCGGGATTGCCGAAGCGATCGTAAAGGAGTGCCAATGTCCTATCAGGCTCGCCGTTAGAAGGGTAAATACGACGACATAAATCGGCGTGATGATCCACCCGACGCGGTGCATCAGGTTGTAACCGAACAGTACCAGCACAAGCGACAGCCCCGTCAACAGCGCCACGCCGACTCCGACACTCATCCCGGACAGTAGATTGAGCGCCTGTGCTCCAAGTATTGCTCCGCCGGCGTAGTACCCCAGGTACATGGCGATCACGATGATCATGGGCAGATTGGCACCATAAAAACCAAATTGCGCACGGCTCTGAATCATCTGCGGCAGACCAAGCCGTGGCCCTTGAGCGGAGTGATAGGCCATGAAGACGGTCCCAATCAGCGCGCCGACAATTATCGCGCTGCTGCCCCAAAGCAGACCCAAGCCGGTAGTTCCAGCGATTGCGCCCGTCGCCAGTGTGACCGCCATGGCATTGGCGCCGAACCAAAGGGTGAAAAGATCTCTCGGATGACCATGACGTTCGCTACGCGGGATGTAGTCGATACCGTGCCGCTCGAGCTTAAGGACCTCGGTACTGGGTTCACCAGGGTCTGATGGTGCCGTCGTAATTGTTGACCCCTCTGGTGGCTTTCTGCTGATCGAGCGCGTCGATCACGGTAATCATTTTGCTGACGCTTTCGCTGGCAGAAAGTCCATTTACTTTGACCTGATACTCTTTCTGGAAGGCGGCGAGCATATCCGTATCGACGCTGCCGGGAGAGACCACGGCAACCACGACGCCTCGGGATTTCAGATCGTTGCCGAGTGCTGCCATGCCAAGGTTCAGTGCCGCTTTGCTCATGCTGTAATAGTAGGGTACCTGGCCAAGAAGCTCGACGACGGCAACCGAGCCGAGCCCGCTGGTAATGGCGATAATTTTCTTCTGAGCGCTGGCGCTCACGTTGTCGCGCAATGCCTCGGACACCGCCAGAACGCCGAACACATTGACATCCATTACACTATGAAATCCCGCGCGCGAGAAAGTCCCGAGCGTCTCATCCTCGTGTTTACCGAGAACACCGGCATTGTTGATCAGGATGTCGATGGGCCTGCCCTTGTATTGCGCAGCGACGGACTTGATGCTCGTATCGTCACTGACGTCGAGTTGTGCGATTACGACGTTTTTGCTCTTGCCTGCCAGCGCCTGAAGCTCGCTCGCACTGCTCGGATGACGACAGGTCGCTATGACCGTATCACCGCGGGCGGCGTATTGCCTGGTGAACTCCAGACCCAGGCCACGGTCCGCCCCGGTTATGAAGACCGTCGCGGCGGGTGCGGGGTTCACGTTCAATATTCCTACTAAGGCTAGCGCGATAACTAGTAGGTGCTTCATAGCATCCTCTACTGAAACAACTTCAGCGCGTTCTGCAAAGTCTTGCTGATACCCCATATCAGCGGCAGACCCGCGAGCAGCCATAAGACCACGAATCGAAGCATCATCATTTGCTGCTCCCGGCCGCCAATGCTGCGGCGTCCGCCTCGACGTAATGGCGCCGCTCGCTGACCGGCCGCATCAGAAAATTACACAGGAAACCCACGAATAACAGAGCGCACATGATGTACATCGTCACTGAGTACGCCTGTGCCTTGGGCACACCATGATCGATTTGCGATTGGCGAATGTAGTTCACCAGCACCGGCCCGAGCACACCAGCCGCCGCCCAGGCAGCCAGCACCCGGCCATGAATTGCCCCGACATGCATGGTGCCGAATATATCGCGCAGATACGCTGGAATCGTGGCAAAGCCGCCGCCATACATGGACAGAATGATCGCAAAGGCGCTGACGAATAAAGTAATCGATCCGAGCCTGCCCGTCGTAGGTACCAGTGCGTAGAGAATCATCCCGAGCACGAAGAACACCATGTAAGTGGCGCGTCTGCCGATATAGTCCGAGACCGATGCCCATACGAAGCGTCCACCCATGTTGAACAGACTGATCAGGCCAACGAAGCCCGCGGCCGCCGCGGGTGTCACGCGACCAGTGAACATTTCCTGGATCATGGGGGAGGCCTGACCGAGCACGCCAATGCCAGCGGTCACGTTCATGCACAAAACACCCCATAGAAGCCAGAACTGCGGCGTCCTCCACGCCGCATCGACGCTCACGTTGGATGAAGTGACGAGCTTGCGCGGGTGCGCCGAGGGTATCCAACCCTCTGGTTTCCAGTCAGCCGCGGGCACGCGAACGGCAAGGGCGCCGATCGACATGTATACGAAATACACGATACCCATGACGATGAAGGCCTCGAGTACGCCGTTGGAGGTTTGGGTTTTGAAATGATCCATCAGGAAAATCGACAAGGGCGCCGCGATCAGTGCGCCGCCGCCGAATCCCATGATGGCCATGCCTGTGGCCATGCCAGGGCGATCGGGAAACCATTTGATCAATGTGGACACCGGCGAGATGTAGCCGATTCCAAGCCCGCAGCCGCCTAAGGCCCCATAGCCCAGATACAGCAGCCAGATCTGGTGCTCAGCGATGCCCAGTGCGGACACCAGGAAGCCGCCGCCGAAGCACAGCGCCGCGACGAACATCGCCTTGCGCGGTCCGGCAGTCTCGACCCAGCGCCCGAACAGCGCTGCTGACATGCCCAGGACCAGGATTGCGATCGAAAAGATCCAGCCCAGCTGCGCCAGGGTCCAATCTCCGGGCGCAGACTTGCTCAGGCCAATCAGTCGGGACAGCGGCAGATTGAAGGTAGAAAAAGCATAGAGCTGTCCGATCGAGAGGTGCACGGCCAACGCAGCCGGTGGCACCAGGAAGCGGTTGTAACCGGGCGGCGCGATCGTGGCCTCTCGGTCCAGGAAGTTCGCGGTCATGAGAGCCTCCGACGAAGCTGCTAGGTCTTCTTGCCCACGCTGTATGAGTGCGCGCCCGCGCCGGCTAACTTGCCGCCGTCGACGATCAGATACTCCTCGCGTATTGGGCGCTGCTCAAACCAGCATTCAAGAATCTCTCGCGTTCCGGCAGCGTATCGAGCCTGCGCAGACAGGGATGTCCCGGAGGTGTGTGGCGTCATGCCGTGATGAGGCATCGTTCGCCACGGGTGATCC
>JBEKWD010000064.1:0-9010 GCA_049513435.1 Steroidobacteraceae bacterium
ATGGTTCGATCCGCTCTGGTGGTCCAAACGCGGTGAGGTGCGCCAGAGCATCGAGGGACGCGGCGCGGCGGTATTCATCGAAGCGGACGAGCGACGACTGGTGCTGCGTCATTATCGGCGAGGCGGCTGGATCGCCCGTCTCATGCACGATCGCTACCGCTGGAGCGATGAGAGCCGCACGCGCTCGTATCTGGAATGGCATCTGCTCTATGTCCTGCGCCGCGCCGGCCTGCCGGTGCCGGTGCCCATTGCCGCCTGCTATCACCGCACTAGCCGCCGTACCTACAGCGCGGATCTGTTGACCGAACAGATCCCTGATGCGCCATCGCTGGCCACGCGTCTGCAGCGCGCGCCATTGGCGCCGGGCAGCTGGAGTGCCATTGGTCGGTGCGTGCGCCGCTTTCATGCCGATGGCGTCTATCACGCCGATCTGAATGCACACAATGTGCTGCTCAGTGAAACCGATCAGGTCTGGCTCGTGGATTTTGATCGCGGCGGACTGCGTACACCGGGATTGTGGTGCGACAGCAATCTGGTGCGGCTGCGCCGTTCGATCGAGAAGATCACGGATGCGCTGCCATTGGGCCACTTCTGCGAGGCCGACTGGAGCTCGCTGCTCGACGCCTATTTCGCGCTCGATCAGAGCGTACTCGCGCAGGAGCCGGTCTAAAACCCTGCATGTCGATTACCCCAACGCCGTTGCCGATCCCTGCCGCGCGCCGCCTCTATACGCTGCTGTGGTATCTCGCACTGCCACTGGCGAGCCTGATAGTTCTGTGGCGTGGGCTGCGCACGCGCGACTACTGGCGCGGCGGCGGCGCGCGCTTTGGCCTGGGCAAGCCACGCGCCGGCGGCGGTATCTGGGTGCATGCGGTCTCGGTCGGCGAGGTACAGGCCGCCGCCATCCTGATCGCAGCGCTGCGTGAGCGTGAGCCCGCGCTCGAGATCACGCTGACGGCCGCCACGCCCACTGGCTGCGCGCGTGGACGCGCGCTGCTGCCAGACCTCGACGTGCGCTATGCGCCTTACGATCTGCCCGGCAGCGTGCGTCGCTGCCTGGCGCGTCTGCGGCCGCGGCTGCTGATCATCATGGAGACCGAGCTGTGGCCCAATCTGCTCGACCAGGCGCATCGCGCCGCGGTGCCGACGCTGATCGCCAGCGCGCGCATTTCGGCACGCAGTGCGCGTGTGTATCAGCGCCTGCCCGGCTTGATGCATGCGGCGCTGGCCGCCAACGTCTGGGTCGGCGCGCAGAGCGAGGCCGATGCTGAGCGCTTTCGGGCCATCGGCGTCGCGCCGCAACGTCTGGCGCTGGTCGGCAATATCAAGTTCGACCGCATCCTGCCCGATGACATCTATGAGCGCGGCGCCGCGCTGCGCGCTCTAGTGGCCGGCCAGCGGCCGGTCTGGGTCGCGGGCAGCACGCATCCGGGCGAGGAGTCGATCGTACTGCGCGCACACCGGCAGCTGCTCGCGCGCGCGCCGCGCGCGCTGCTGATCCTGGCCCCGCGTCACGCGCCGCGCTTCGATGCCGCGGCCGCGGCCATCGCCGAGCAGGGGTTTCGCTGTGCGCGCCGCTCGCGCATGGCTTCGTACGACGCAGCGCCGGGCGAAGCCGATACGCCTGTCGAAGTCTTGTTGCTCGATACGTTGGGCGAATTGCTCGAGTTCTACGCCGCTGCCGATCTGGCCTTCGTCGGCGGCAGCCTGATCGCAGTCGGCGGTCATAACCTGCTCGAGCCCGCGGCGCTGGGCCTGCCCGTCATCGCCGGGCCGCATCAGTTCAATAGCCCGGACGTCGCGTGGGTATTGGCGCAACGCGGCGCGCTGATCACGGTGCACGATGCGCAGGAGCTCTCGCAAGCCGTTGCCCGCTTGCTCGCCGATGCGGATCTGCGTGCACGTCTCGGCGATGCGGCGCGGGCCGCCATTGATTCGCATCGCGGCGCGTTGGCGCGGTTGTTGCGGGTCATCGATAGCGTGTGGCCCCACGCTGCTCGCGCTTAAGGCCGAGAGCGCAGCGACTGCACAGCGCGCGCTGTAGAACAGCGCAGCTCGCAACGGCGGGGAGCGTCGGGACTCGTGTTATGTCGCGCTTTAGAAGTCGAAGACGGGAGGCCGCGGCGCGCCTTCGAGCGTCTCGAGGCAGGTCTCGAACAATGGCTCGCTGCTCCAGGCTTGCTGACTGGCCCGGCGTATGAGGCTGGCCCACTGGCTGCTGCCGGTACCGACCACGACCAACAGTCGCCCTCCGGGGCGCAGCGCACGCTCGAATCGAGACTCGTAGATCGGTAGGGATGCGGTCAGCACGATGATGTCATAACGTGACTGCTCGTCGAGCTGCATGCCATCGGCCACAAGGACCTCAACGCGGGCATCGCTGGCCATCGTGCTCAGATTCGCGCGTGCCAGCGTGGCAAGCGGCGCGTGCAGCTCGAGTGTGCGTACCCGCGCGCCGAGCCGCGCCAGACACGCCGAGACATAACCTGAGCCGGTACCTACTTCCAGCGCCTGCTCGCCGCCGCGAGGCGCGAGCGCCTGCAGCATGCGTCCCACCACCAGCGGCCGCAGCATGCGTTTGCCGCACGGCAGGGCGATCTCACAGTCGGCGTAGGCCAATTCGCGCCACAGCTCGGGCACGAACAGTTCCCGTGGCACCGCGCGCAACGTCTCGAGTACGCGCTCGTCAAGCACGTCGCAGGTTCGCACCTGCTGTTCGACCATGCGCTCGCGAGCTGCTTGCGTCAACATTGAACGTAATGTTGCATGTGCACGCGATCACGTTAAGTGTTTTTGGCCGATCTGCCTAGAGCCCTTGTGGTCACGATATGGTGAAATCGTCTGGGTGCTCCTCGGGACTCCGCTATGCTGTTGATGCGGGCGATGGCGGAGCTTGGCCCTCCTCCCAAGGAAAGCATCGCGCGAACTGACGACATTGATGTCGATTATCGCCTTGCTCTGCCTGCTATTCGGCGTCGCTGCCCTATTGCTGCTCGTGCTTTACTTTTTGCAGCGGCGGCAACTCAGCGCGCTCGAAGAAGTCTCGCAGCAGGTGCAGCGCACTGCGATCGGCGGTTCCCTCAAGACGCGCATCGAGCTGCACACCGACCAGCCGGAGCTGGCGGCGCTGGTCACCGCGGTCAATCATCTGATCTCCCGCGCCGCGCTGGCCGCCGATCAGGTGCCGCCGCTCGGGGCACCGATCGGGGCCCTTGGCGATCGTGTGCACGAGGCCGTGCTGATTCACGCGCAGGGCATACGTTACGCCAACCCGCAGTTCGCCAGTCTGCTGGGCCGCAGCGTCGAGGAATTGCTCGGTCGCCGGCTCGACGAGTTTGTGCCGCCCGAATATGCCGAGTTAGTCGCCAATAATCTGCGCCGCCGCCTGGCCGGCGAGGCCACCGCCGAGCGCTATGAAGTCGAGCTCAGCGCAGTGCAGGGTCAGGGCGCGGTGCAGGGTCAGGGCGCGCGGCTGGAATTGTCGACCTGGCCGATTGAGCACCAGGGCGAGCGCGCGTTGCTGATTCTCGGCGTTGAGGTGCTGCCCACGCAGACCGTCGAGGCGCTGCAGCCGCCGGAGCGCCGCTCGCGCGCGCGCCTGACGCTCGATTCGTTGTCCGAAGCGCTGGTGACGACGGACCAGGATGGGCATGTCGAGTATCTCAATGCCGCCGCCGCGCGACTGCTCGGTCTGGATTCCTCCGCCGCAGCCGGCAAGCCGATCGAGGAGCTCGCGCGCGTGGTCGAGGAGAACGATCGCAAGCTGCTCGGCGAGCCGGTGCGCCAGGCGCTGAGCTCCGGCGCGCCGCTGAACATTGCGCGGCGCGCGTTACTGGTGCGCGCGGCCAGCGGCGAGCGCTTGATCGAGCTCAGCGCAGCCCCGATCCGCCTCGACACGGGCGAGAGCGTCGGCGCGGTAGTGCTATTGCATGACGTGACCGAAATCCGCGGGCTCGCGCGTCAGATCTCCTACCAGGCGACGCATGATGCGCTGACCGGGTTGATCAATCGGCGTGAGTTCGAGCACCGGCTGCAGGAAGCCATGGATACCGCGCATCGCGGCGACAGTGCCCACGTGCTGTGTTACCTGGATCTGGATCGCTTCAAGAGCGTCAATGACAGCGGTGGCCACGTAGCCGGCGATGCGATGCTGCGCGAGATCGCCAAGATTCTGCGCGATGCGGTGCGCGATTCGGATACGGTGGCGCGCATCGGCGGCGATGAGTTCGGCATGCTGCTCGTGGGCTGCCCGCTGGATAAGGCACGCCAGATTGCCGACGATGTCTGCCGCGCGGTCAGGGATCACAGCTTTGTCTGGAAGGACAAGATCTTCAGCGTCGGGGTCAGCATCGGTCTGGTCGAGCTCGCGCGCGATAGCGGCAGCATCGAAGAGGCGCTCGCGGCCGCTGATTCCGCCTGCTACGTGGCCAAGCGCCAGGGCGGCCATATCGCGATCTATTCGGCCCGCGACGAGATATTCGCGCGCGAGACCGGCGAGATTCACTGGCTGCAGACGCTGCAGATAGCATTGCGCGATAACCGCTTCGAGCTCTACTGCCAGCGCATCATCGCCTCGTATCCTGCCAATGATGAAGGACCTGCGATGGAAGTGCTGGTGCGGCTGCGCAACGATCTGGGCGAGCAGCTCGTGCCGGTCGAGTTCCTGCGCGCGGCCGAGCGCTACCGACTCATCGGCCTGATTGACCGCTGGGTCGTGCAGACCACGCTGACCGGACTGGGCCGCGGCGCGATCGTGATTGATCCCAAGCGCAGCATCGCCATCAATATCTCGGGGCAGACGCTCGCGGACGTACAGTTCCTCGAGTTCGTGGTCGAGTGTCTGGATTCGACCGGCGCGAATCCGGCCCAGGTCTGCTTCGAGATCGCCGAGAGCACGGTGGTAGCCAATTTCGAGCAGGCACGCCGCTTCGTCGGCGTGCTGCATGGTATGGGATGCCGCTTCGCGCTCGATGATTTCGGCAGCGGTATCGGCTCCTTCGCCAATCTCAAGAATCTGGCGGTCGACTATCTGAAGATCGACGGCTCGTTCTTCAAGAATCTGGCGCGCGATACGGTCAATCAGGCCATGGTCAGCGCCATGATACGGCTGGCGCGCACGCTCAATTTCAAGGTCATTGCCGAACAGATCGAAGATGCCAGCGCGCTCGATGCGGCACGCCAGATTGGCGTGGATTATCTGCAGGGCTTCGCGATCGGTCGGCCCGAACGCCTGCCCATCGCGGCCTAGAGCCCTCGCGCGCCTAGTCGGTGGCCAGAATCTCGTTCGCGCGCACGAACGAGTTCATGAACGGGGCCAGCAGTTCAAACTGTGAATGATGCGCGCGCAGCGCGGCGCGCTTGTGCGCTCGCTCGGTGGCGCTCAAGGGCAGGGACTGCCAGCGCAGCGCCGTCGCCGTCGCGGGCGGCACGAGAGCCAACTGGGGCTCATAGATGGGCGGCCAGGGCCAGAGCGGGGCGTGCACGATCCAGTAGCGCAGCTCATTGAGCTCGCCGCGTCGTTCGAGCACGCGTCGAACCAGCGCACCGCTCGCGCTGTGATCCGGATGCAGATCCTGTGGCGCGGCTGCCAGCACCAGCGTCGGGCGGAAGGCTTCGATCACGCGCTCGAGGTCGCGCTCCAGATGCTCGCCCGTGTAGCTCGCGCCCGGGCTGAGCGCATCCGCATAGGGTACGGCGCTGACCGCGGTGTATGGCGACAGATAGGGCGCTCGGTAGTAATCGGCGACGAGCGCGCTCAGGCCGCGGTCCGGATAACCCAGTACGAATTGCGCGGTCCGCGGTACACCCAGCTCATTGGCTGCCGCGTGGGCTTCGAGCAGACGCTGCGCGCCGAGGCGGCGCGAGGGTGCGCCACGCGGCCGCAGCGAGTGCTCCACCACGATTGCGTCGAATAAAAAGCTATCCCCCGCCGTGATCCACACTACGCCGACGGCCGCGCCGTTGGCGTGCGCGCGTTGCAAAATGCCGGCGCAGCACAGGCTCTCGTCGTCCGGATGCGGCGCGATCACCAGCACGCGATCGCCGTGTCCGGGCTCCGGCATGTCCGGCAAGTTCGCCGCGCTCGCCGGAATCAGGGCCATCCGACACAATAACGCGGCGAGCAGCGGCCGTAGCGAAGACATCATCTGCAGTGTAGGCCGCGCTTGCGTGCGGCGTCACAGCTAAAGCAGCGGCACCAGCAGCAGGGCGACGATGTTGATGATCTTGATCAAAGGATTGATGGCCGGTCCGGCCGTGTCTTTGTAGGGATCGCCGACCGTGTCGCCGGTTACCGCGGCCTTGTGCGCATCCGAGCCCTTGCCGCCGAAGTTGCCTTCTTCGATATATTTCTTGGCGTTGTCCCACGCGCCGCCGCCCGTGCACATCGAAATCGCGACAAACAGCCCGGTTACGATGGTACCGATGAGCAGCCCGCCCAGCGCCTTGATACCGGCTCCCGGCCCCATCAACGCAGTCATGCCGAAGGCCATGACGACGGGTACCAGAATAGGCAGCAGCGATGGCACGATCATCTCCCTGATGGCAGCGCGCGTGAGCATATCCACCGCGCGTGAATAGTCGGGCTTGGCCGTGCCCTGCATGATGCCGGGGATCTCGCGGAACTGGCGGCGCACTTCGCTTACCACTGAGCTGGCCGCCCGCCCCACGGCCTCCATGGCCATCGCGCCAAACAGGTACGGTACCGCGCCGCCGATGAACAGCCCGATGATGACGGCTGGGTCGGACAGCGAAAAGGGCA
The DNA here is from genome assembly GCA_049513435.1 of Steroidobacteraceae bacterium. Taxonomy (GTDB): domain Bacteria; phylum Pseudomonadota; class Gammaproteobacteria; order Steroidobacterales; family Steroidobacteraceae; genus FEN-1191. The sequence goes on from JBEKWD010000064.1 coordinate 6,761, forward strand.
GCATGGCACGCCCAGTGGCCGCCAGATGACCCTCGAGATTATGGGTGTAATCGGCAAACAGCACCAATGCGGCCAGACCGGCCGAACCAATGGCATAGCCCTTGGTCACGGCCTTGGTCGTATTGCCGACCGCATCGAGCGGATCGGTGATGTTGCGCACTTCTTTGGGCAGGTCGGCCATCTCGGCGATGCCGCCGGCGTTGTCGGTGATCGGGCCATAGGCATCGAGCGCCACGATCATGCCCGTCATCGACAGCATTGCGGTGGCGGCCACGGCGATGCCATAGACGCCGGCCAGGCTGTATGAGGCCCCGATTGCGACGCACACCGCGATGACCGGCAGCGCGGTGGACTTCATGCTCACACCCAGGCCGGCGATGATGTTGGTGGCCGGCCCGGTCTGCGAGGCCGCTGCTACGCCGCGCACCGTGCTGTACTCGGTGGCGGTGTAATACTCGGTGATGATGATCATCGCAGCCGTGAGCGCAAGGCCGACCAAAGCGCAGCCGAACAGGGCGCCCAGCTGCGCCGGCAGCAGTGCGCGCGTGATGAACCAGAAGGCAATCGCCGAGATCAATGCGGACACGATCACACCCTTGTAGAGCGCGTTCATGATCCGCCCGCCACTGCCCACACGCACGAAGAAGGTGCCGATGATCGAGGAGATGATCGAGGCCGCGCCGAGCGCGAGCGGATACACCAGCGCTGCGCCGCCGTCCTGTACGCGCAGCAACCCTCCGAGCAGCATCGTCGCTACGATCGTGACCGCGTAGGTCTCGAACAGATCTGCCGCCATGCCGGCGCAGTCGCCGACATTGTCGCCGACGTTATCGGCGATGACCGCGGGATTGCGCGGATCATCCTCGGGAATTCCGGCCTCGACCTTGCCGACCAGATCCGCGCCGACGTCGGCACCCTTGGTGAATATGCCACCGCCCAGACGCGCAAAAATCGAGATCAGCGAGCCGCCGAAAGCCAGACCCACGAGCGCATGCAGCGCCGCCTGATCCCCGAGCGGGCCGCGCAGGAGCGCGAAATAGCCGGTCACGCCGAGTAGCCCGAGACCCACCACGAGCATGCCTGTCACCGCGCCGCCGCGAAATGCCACCGACAGCGCCGCATTCAGCCCCTGGCGCGCCGCCTGCGCCGTGCGCACATTCGCGCGCACCGAAATGTTCATGCCGATATAGCCGGCCAGTCCCGACAGCAGCGCCCCGACCGCGAAGCCGCCGGCCGTGGCCCAATTGAGTGTCAGCCCGAGCACTACCAGCAGTACTGCGCCGACCATCGCAATGGCGGTGTATTGACGGTTCAGATAGGCCTTGGCGCCGGTCTGGATCGCCGCGGCAATCTCCTGCATGCGCTCGTTGCCGGCCGGCAGTGCCACGATCGCGCGCGCCGACATCACACCATAGAGCACGGCGATGATGCCGGCGCCGATCGCCAGCCACAGCCAGTTGGTCCAATCCATGTAGGCTTCTCGCGGTCTATCGGGTACGAATCGTGGAGCGGATTGGTTTTGTTGACCGCAGACCGCTCAGCGCCCTAAGTATCACACGGCTGCCTGTCAGGCGCCTAGGATCCGAGCTTGAACTCGCCCTTGAGCCGGCGTCGTACGCTGACGCCTTTGATGCGTATGTACGCTGGCAGACCGTCGCGAAACGGTGGGAAATCCTCCCCGCCAATCAGGGGCTCGAGATAACGGCGGCACGCCGCCGTGATGCCAAAGCCGTCGGCGCTGATGTAATGGCGCGGCACTTTCTTTTCCACGTTCGCGACTTGCGCGAGCGGCACCGGCTCGAGCCGCCACCGATAAGGCCTGGAGGACACACGTTTGATTGCGGGCATCACGGCATTCATCCCGGCCAGCGCGTACTGCACCGCGGCTTTACCGACCGCATAGGCTTGTTCGACATCGGTGCGCGAGGCGATATGTCGCGCGGAGCGCTGCAGATAATCGGCAACCGCCCAGTGATACTTGTAACCGAAGCGCTCGCGCACCATGTTCGCCACGAGCGGCCCCACGCCGCCGAGCTGGGCGTGGCCAAATGCGTCCGTCGTGCCCGATTCGGCCAGGAAACGGCCGTCCGCGTGGCGCGTGCCCTCGGACACGACGATCACGCAGTAGCCGTAAGCGCTCACGCATTGCCCGACGCGCTCGAGAAAACGGGCAGGCTCGAACGCGATTTCCGGAAACAGGATGAGGTGTGGCGGCTGCGCGGCCGTGCGGCCGGCGAGCCCGGCTGCGGC
>JBEKWD010000065.1:0-8917 GCA_049513435.1 Steroidobacteraceae bacterium
CACCTTGGCGACCACGTCATATTTGACATGACTATCCGGCGCCAGGTGCAGCTCGGGCTGCGGATCCTGGGCCGCGGCATCCTTGAACTCCTGCTCGAGTTCATTCATTGAGGTGATCGGCTCGCCATTCCAGGAGATTGCCCCGTCATAGTAGATGTCAAGATTGATGATCACGGGCGGGGTTTCCGGCGGCGGTTGATTCAGATTTGGCGGCGGCATGTCAAGCTTGACCGCGTGCGTCATGATCGGCAGCGTCACGATCAGCGTGACCAGCAACACCAACATGACGTCGATCAGCGGCGTCGTGTTCATTTCGCACATTGGCGCGCCTTCGCTGCCTCCTCCGACACTCATAGCCATAGCAGTAATCCCCGTTCAGCGCGTGCCGCGCACGCCGTGATCCGGCTCAGTAATGAATCCAACCTTCACCACCCCACCACGGTTGATCGCCGCGATAACCTTGCCAACATTCTTGTATTCGGTGTTCGCATCGGCTCGGATGTGAATCTCGGGCTGCGGCACCTTGACAGCCTCGCGCTCCACCTCCGTGACCAGCCGGTGCATGTCTGGAACCTTGTACGGACCCCAAAAGACATCCCCATCGGCGGTCACCGAAATCACGATGTCTTCGGGCTTGGTCTGCGTCGGGATGTTGTTCGCCTTGGGTATGTTCTTGACCACTTCCTTGGTGATGACCGGAATGGTAATCAGGAAGATGATCAGCAACACCAGCATGACGTCCACCAGCGGCGTCGTGTTGATCTCCGACATAGTGCCGCGCTCGTCGCCGCTTTCGCTCGTGCCGAGGCTCATTGCCATAGGGACTGCTCTCCGATCAGATGTTGCCGATCAGGTGTTGCCAACACGTGCCCCGCTGACCAGATAGGCATGTAGATCGGCGGCGAAGTTTCGTACGTTGTCCTGGATGATCTTATTTCGGCGCAGCAGCCAGTTATAACCGAGCACCGCAGGCACGGCGACGAACAATCCGATTGCCGTCATGATCAGCGCTTCGCCGACCGGGCCGGCTACACGGTCGATGCTCGCCTGGCCAGCGATACCGATGTCGATCAGTGCGTTCAGAATTCCCATGACCGTGCCAAACAGACCGACGAAAGGTGCCACTGAGCCGACCGAGGCCAGGAATGACAGGCCACCGCCGATCTTGCTATTGACACCGTCGACGGCTCGCTGCAGCGCCATCGTGATCCATTCGTGCAGATCGATGCGATCGGTGAGCCGGCCTTCATGATGCGAAGCCGCGCGCAAGCCGCTCTCAGCGATGTAACGGTAGTCATCACGCTTGCCGAGGCGCTCGACGCCGTCCTTGAGCGAGGGGGCAGTCCAAAACTGCTTTTCGACAATTTTGCCCGAACGCCGCAACACGCGCTGATCCCAGAGCTTTGTCAGGATGATGAACCAGGACCCCAAAGACATCAGCATGAGCACGACCAGCGTGCCTCGGCTCACGATGCTGCCATTCACCCATAGCGGTAGGAGTCCATAGGGGTTGCCGGTGGTCGTCGCCGTGGCAGCGGCGGCGGCGGCGGCGGTAGTGGTTGCTGCGTCCATTTAATTTAGTTTCCTCTTTTACATCATTCCCGCCCGGTGATCCGGGCGGACCAAAAGCCGTGTGAGTCCCGATTGCGTGAGTCTAAATGATAGCGTTCAACTGGCGCGCGGCTCAATCAACCGGTCATATGAAGCTCAAACTTGACCGGCAGCGTCGGACAGGAGCTCACCGGCTTGCCCTCGGAGGTGGCGGGCTTGAACCGATAAGCCTTGGCCACCTTGATGGCCGCCTCGTCCAGCTCCGGAAATCCCGAGCTGGTAGCGACGTCAGCGCTGTCAATCTTGCCCTGCTGATTCACGCAGATCTTTATGATCGCGCGTCCTTCCTGACCCTCGCGGCGCGCTGCTTCCGGATAATAGTTGGAGATGTCGGGCCGGAAGGTCACTTGCACCGGCGTGCCCGGCGGCGGTGGGCGAACCACGACGGGTGCCGGCGGCGGCGGCGGTTTCACGACCGTGATCGGCGCGGTTTCCACCGGTATGGTGATACTGACTTCCGGGGCGACGACCTGTATCGGCGGCCTCTCTTTCAGATCAACCGGCGGCGGCGGCGGTGGCAGTTCCTTCACCTTCTCCTGATTGATGATGTTGGTTTGCAGAATCGTCTGCAGATAGCGCTTGCCGCTTTTTGCCAGACCACTGGCAAAAGCATAAATGACCAGCACGTGGATCACGATGATCGCAAGAAATATGATCCCACGTTTGGTCAGCAGGCTGGATTCTTGTTGCGGGTAATAAGCATTCATATGTCTGTTCTCAAATCTTTGGCGGCGAGCGAGATCTCATCAGCGCGCACCTGCTTACTAGCTCGCTCGTTCCCCATGTTGTTTCGTTCCCCGAATCCATCATGCAACATTCAGGCCGAAGCCTGCTCGCCGCCACGCGTTACCTGAGCGCCGTTCAATCGGAGGGCCACTTCGCTGTTGCGCGGCTCAGGACTGCGTTTCCGGATCAGCACCAGTGAAGCGACTGTAACTGCTCGCTGCAAGCGTTACAACCTTTTGACAATCTCGTCCTAAGTGTTGGCATAAGTCATGCGTTTGCGCTGGCGCCGTAGCGCTCGCGCCTGCTTGCGCAGCCGCCGCATCAGTCGGGCTCCCGATCGGTCACGGCGCCCTCGGAGGCACTGCCCACGACGCGGGCATATTTCGCCAGCACTCCGTGCGTGGCGTAAGGGCGACGCGGGCGCCACTTGCGCTGACGCCGCTTGAGTTCAGCGGCTGACAGATCGACATCAATGCGCCGTCGTCGTGCATCAATCGTCACTAAATCACCATCGCGGAGCAATCCGATCGGGCCGCCCAGTGCCGCTTCGGGCGCAATATGTCCAACCACGAAACCGTGGCTGCCCCCCGAGAAGCGCCCATCCGTAATCAATGCAACCTGGGCGCCAAGACCGCGCCCGACAATGGCGCCTGTAGGACTGAGCATCTCGCGCATTCCCGGGCCTCCTTTGGGCCCCTCGTAACGAATCACGATGACATCACCAGGCCGCACCTTGTCGCCGAGTATGGCCTTCGTGGCCGCCTCTTCACCGTCGAATGTGCGCACGCGGCCAGTAAAGGACTCGCCTTCTTTGCCGCTGATCTTGGCTACCGCGCCTTCCGGAGCAATATTTCCATATAGAACAGCAAGATGACTGTCTTTCTTCACGGGGTTTGAAAATGGTTGGATGATCTGCTGCGATTCAGGGTAGTCAGCTACGTCCGCGAGATTGGCGGCCATCGTTTTCCCGGTGACTGTCAGGCAATCCCCATGCAGTAGTCCGTGCTCGAGCAAGCGTTTCATCAAAGGGAGGATCCCGCCCACCGCAACGAGCTCGGACATCAGGTAGCGGCCGCTCGGCCGCAGGTCCGCGAGCACCGGCACACGCCGTCCAACGCGCGTGAAGTCATCCAGCCGCAGGCGCACGCGTGCGGCCTGCGCGATCGCCAGCAGATGCAGTACCGCATTGGTTGAGCCCCCGAGCGCTATCACGACTGTCATGGCGTTCTCGAAAGCTTTACGCGTGAGGATGTCGCTTGGACGCACGCCCTGGTGCAGCAACGCAACGACGGCGGCGCCGGCCCTCCGGCAATCCTCGAGCTTCTCGGCGCCCACTGCGTTCTGCGCCGAGCTGCCGGGCAGACTCAACCCGAGTGCCTCGATCGCCGAGGCCATCGTATTGGCGGTGTACATGCCGCCGCAGCTGCCCGGTCCCGGAATCGCGGTACGCTCGACGTCGAGCAGCTCCGCGGCGTTGATCTTGCCGGCCGCACGCGCGCCGACCGCCTCGAAGACAGAGATGATGTCCCGGTGCTTCGCGCCCGGAAGGATCGTGCCGCCATAGACGAATACTGCGGGGCGGTTCAGACGCGCAATGGCCATGGCGCAGCCGGGCATGTTCTTATCGCAACCGCCCACGGCGACCAGTCCATCGAACCCTTCCGCGCCCGCGACCGTCTCGATCGAATCGGCGATCACCTCGCGCGACACCAGGGAGTAGCGCATGCCGGGCGATCCCATGGAAATGGCATCCGAGACCGTGATGGTGTTGAACAGCACACTCTTGCCACCGGCCACATCCGCCCCGCTCGCCGCCTGGCGCGCGAGCTCATCGATATGCATGTTGCAGGGCGTTAGGTTGGACCAGGTCGAGGCAATACCGATCTGCGGCTTGGCAAAATCCTCATCCGTGAATCCCACCCCGCGCAACATTGCGCGCGCCGGGGTCTGCTTGAGTCCATCCACGACCAGGCTCGAGTAGTACCGGGTTGTTGCAACAGGCTTGCGGCTCGTTGGCTTCGCCGCGCGCGGCTTATCGTTCGACATGGTGGCAGCCTTCTTTGTTTAGGGCATGCAAGTACGTTCTGGCCAGCACAGCATAATCGGTTGCGGCAGGCAGCTGACGATGAGCTCATCCGAGCCGATCCCGGATCAGCTGATACAGCGCCCGGATACATTGCGCCTCGGCGCCCTGCGGGCGACCGGGCCGATCCTTGGGATTCCAGGCATACAGATCCACATGCAGCCAGTGCGTCGTCGCCGTGACGAAGCGCCGCAGGAACAGCGCCGCGATGATGGCCCCGGCGAACGGTGAGGCCGACACATTATTCAGATCGGCAATGCGGCTGCCGATCTCATCGTCGTAGCCCATCCACAGCGGCATGGGCCAGACCGGATCGGCCTGTGCGCGACCGATCTCGGCCAACTGGCGCGCGAGCGCCTCCTCGCTCGCAAACACCGCGGGCAGATCCGGTCCCAGTGCCGTGCGCGCCGCGCCGGTCAAGGTGGCCAGATCAATGAGCAGGTCGGGCTGCTCAGCGTCTGCCTCGCAAAGCGCATCGGCCAGCACGAGGCGACCTTCGGCATCGGTGTTGCCGATCTCAACCGTGAGGCCCTTGCGCGAACGCCAGACATCACCGGGCCGATAGGCACGTGCGCCGACGGCGTTGTCGACAGCGGGGATGAGCACGCGCAGCTCAATCGGGGCGCCGAGCTCGAGCAACATGCGCGCGAGCGCCAGCGCGCAGGCAGCCCCGCCCATGTCCTTCTTCATGAGCAGCATGGCCGCAGCGGGCTTGATATCCAGGCCCCCGCTGTCGAAGCACACGCCTTTGCCTACGAGCGTGACGCGTGGGCTGTCCGGGCGGCGCCAGCGACAATCGATGAGTCGCGGCGAGCGCTCGCTCGCCTCCCCTACTGCCGCGATCAGCGGGTACTCGCGCGCGAGCGTCTCACCGCTGTATACGACGCCCTCGCCGGCGTGTTGCGCGACCAACTCGAGCGCAGCGCTTGCGAGCTCCTCAGGACCGAGTTGATTCGCCGGAGCATTGATTAGATCGCGCGCCCAGCCCATGGCCCGCGCCGTCACCTGCGCGTAGCGCAGGTCAGCCCCGGCCGGCGCCACCAATCCCTGTGCAGGCGCGGCCTTGGGCGTCGTGCCGCGATAGCGCGTGAGCCGGTAGCTGCCGAGCAGCCAGCCGAGCGCAAATTGCGTGGCCATCGGCGCGGACAACGGTGTGGCCAGCCGATAGGTTGCCGCGGGTAGCCGCTCAGCCAGCAACGCAGCTTCCCAGAGCGAGCAGTCTTGCACGCTGGCCACGGCTCCCAGGCCGAGCAGGACACCTGCGATGGCCCCGGCGCTATCGGGTAGCAGTAGCAGGCGATGGCGTTCGCCCGTGAAGCCCTGCGCCTGCGCCCAGGCGGCCTGGGGCGGCGGCAGGGACTGCAGGAGTCCCGCGCAGGCGCTCTCCGTCGCGAGCCAAATCGGCACACCGCCGTCTTCAGGCCCTGTCAAAAACGATTGCATTGCGAGAGCTTAGCGAATCGGCGGGCTAAGGTTGAGGCCCGTGTTTGGATTGACAAGTACTTGATCGTTGTGCTGTTATCCGCCGGACGCAGTAAGCACATGACACCCACCATGCAGGCCATCGGTTCGCTCGTACTATCGCTGGATCTGCTGCTCGTAAAGAGCGGTCGGGGCGGGTGCTGCCGGCGTTTCTGATACCAGGAAACCGATACACACCGAAACCCCGCACCGGCCGCCGATGCGGGGTTTTTTGTTGACTCAACGGAGCGCAGAACGATGCATTTGTATAACAGGAAGGACGTCGACAAAAAGGCGCTCCGTAAGGCGCGCGTCGCCGTACTCGGCTACGGCAGCCAGGGCCGCGCGCACGCATTGAATCTGAAGGACAGCGGCTTCAACGTCGTCGTGGGTCTGCGCAAGAATGGCGCGAGCTGGAAAAAAGCCAGGCGCGATGGGCTTGAGGTTGCCGAGCCCCTCGAGGCGGTCAAAGGCGCGGACTTAGTCGCGATGCTGGTGCCCGATATGGCGCAGCCCGAGTTGTACCAGACGATAAAACCAGCCCTCAAATCCGGCGCGACGCTGCTCTTCGCGCACGGTTTCAATATCCACTTCAAGCAGATCAAACCGCGCAAGGATCTGGATGTCGTGCTGATCGCGCCCAAAGGTCCCGGTGATCTGGTGCGCCGCCAGTACCAGCAAGGCCGGGGTGTACCGTGCCTGATAGCCGTAGCGCAGGATGCCACGGGTACCGCGCACGCGCGCGCGCTGGCTTACGCCGACGGCATCGGTGGCACGCGCGGCGGGGTACTCGATACGACCTTTGCCGAGGAGACCGAGACTGACCTGTTCGGCGAGCAGGCGGTACTGTGCGGCGGCGCAACCGAGCTTGTGGTCAAAGGTTATGAAACCCTCGTCGAGGCCGGCTACCAGCCCGAGGTGGCCTACTACGAGTGCCTGCATGAGCTCAAGCTCATCGTCGATTTGTTGCACGAAGGCGGGCTGGCGAAGATGCACAAGTTCGTCAGCGACACGGCCAAATACGGCGATCTCACGCGTGGGCCGCGTGTGGTCAACGAGCGCACCAAGAAAGAGATGCGCAAGATCCTCAAGGAGATCCAGACCGGCAAATTTGCGCGCCAATGGATCACCGAGAGCGAGAGCGGATCGAAGAATTTCCGCCGGCTGCTCAAGCAGGATCTGCATCATCCGATCGAACACGTGGGCGCAAAACTGCGCGAGCGCATGCCCTGGCTCAGGAGCGCCCGCTGAACGGAGACTGCCATGACACCGACACCTGAACGCGTTCTCATATTCGACACGACATTGCGCGATGGCGAGCAGTCGCCCGGTTGCAGCATGACGCAACCGGAGAAGCTGCGCGTGGCCCGCGCGCTCGCCGAGCTCGGCGTGGACGTCATTGAAGCGGGCTTTCCGGCCGCCTCGCGCGGGGATTGGGAGTCCGTCAACGCCGTGGCCCGCGAGGTGCAGGGCCCGATCATCGCCGGGCTTGCCCGCTGCATGCGCGAGGACATCGAGCTGGCCGCGCAGGCGCTGAAAGCAGCGCCGCGTCATCGGCTGCACGTGTTTCTGGCCACCAGCGCCATTCACCGGCAGTACAAGCTCAATATGGCGCAGGGCGAGATCCTGCGCCGCGCGGTGGAAGCCGTGAAAATCGCGCGTGAATATTGCGATGACGTCGAGTTCTCGCCCGAGGATGCCTCGCGCACCGAACTGGATTTCCTCGCCCAGGTAGTCGAAGCGGCGATCGAGGCCGGCGCCACGACCATCAACATCCCGGACACCGTGGGCTACACGGTACCCGATGAGTTCGGTGAGCTGTTTCGCTACTTGCGCAAGCAGGTGCGCGGCATCGACAAAGTCACACTCTCGGTGCATTGCCACGACGATCTGGGCATGGCGGTGGCCAACAGTCTCACGGCCGTGGTCGCCGGCGCGCGCCAGATCGAATGCACGATCAACGGCATCGGTGAGCGCGCGGGCAACTGCTCGCTCGAGGAAGTCGTGATGGCGCTGGCGACACGCTCGGCTTTCTTCAATCTCAAGACTGGCGTGCAGACCGCACGGCTCTATCCGACCAGCCGCCTGGTCGCGAGCATCACGGGGGTCGTGATTCCGCGCAATAAGGCCGTGGTCGGTGAGAACGCGTTTGCGCACGAGGCCGGCATCCATCAGCACGGCATGCTCAAGAATCGCACCACCTACGAGATCATGCGGCCCGAGGACGTGGGTCTGCCGCGCAGCAATCTGGTGCTCGGCAAGCACAGCGGCCGGCACGCGTTTCGCGAGCGCGTAAGCCAGCTCGGCTTTGAGCTCGATGAGAGCGAGCTCAATCGGGTGTTCGAGGAGTTCAAGGCCCTGGCCGATCGCAAAAAGGAATTGTTCGACGGCGACATCGAGGCCCTCGTATTACGCGCCGAAGGGCGCGCGCCTGGCCCGTGGACGCTCGAGCACCTGGACATCGAGGCCCATAGCGGCGCGCAGGCGCGAGCCACGGTGCGGCTGAGCCACAGCGATGGGCGCATGCTCGAGCGCGAAGGCTCGGGCGACGGCCCGGTCGACGCGGCCTACAAGGCGATCGTTCAGGCCACCGGCGTGGCCGTGGCGGTGCGCAAGTTCGAAGTGCACGCCGTGACGATCGGCGAGGATGCCCAGGGCGAGGTCATCCTGTACGTCGAGAGCGGCGGGCGCAGTTTCCGCGGCGCGAGCATCAGCACCAACATCATCGAGGCAGCCTGCCGCGCACTGCTCGAAGTCATCAATCGAATCGATCTGACGGCGCGCAATCCGATGCGCGTGCACAGCACGCATCACGATGAGAGTGCGCGCGTCGCCAAGAGCGCCGTCTAGGAGTCTGACGATGCCTATCCCAGCAACACCTTTTATCTGGTTCAACGGCAAGCTCGTGGCCTGGGAGAAGGCCACGGTGCATGTGCTCGCGCATGCGCTGCACTACGGCTCCTCGGTGTTCGAAGGCATACGTGCCTACGAGACGCCGCGCGGTAGCGCGATCTTTCGGCTGCGCGATCACACACG
>JBEKWD010000066.1:0-8894 GCA_049513435.1 Steroidobacteraceae bacterium
TCGACATCGTCGTGGGCACGCGCAGCGCCGCGTGCGGTGCTGATCGGGCGCAATTGCGAGCGAGCCTCGAGCAACTATGGCAAAAAATAGCAATCCAGTCGGCACGCTCATGAGAGGCCTGATACGCGCCTACCAGTTGCTGATCAGCCCCTGGCTGGGGCCGCGCTGCCGTTTCTATCCGAGCTGCTCTGCGTACGCGCTCGAGGCCCTTGAGCAGCACGGCTTGGCGCGCGGCGCCATACTGGCGCTCTACCGCCTGGGCCGCTGCCACCCCGGATGTGCCGGTGGCTACGATCCGGTGCCCGTGCGGACCATCCACTGCCCTTCGCTCGAGCAGGCCCCTGACCTCCATGACCGCTAATCTTCGCGTAGTACTGTGGGCGATCGCCGGCGCGGCGCTGTTTCTCAATTACCAGACCTGGCAGCGTGACTACCCGCGTGTCACGCCGGCATTAAGCTCCAGCGCGAGCGCTCCGGGCAGCCTCGATACCAACGCCCCCACTGCGAGTGCACCGACTGCGAGCAGCGCCTCAGGCACCGCCGGCACCGAGCCTGCTGAGGTAGCGCCGGGCAGCGCGCCGATCGCCGCCGCAGCGGCCACGAGCGCGGCGCAGGAGCTGCCCTCGCTCGCAGCGCCGGCCGCCGGCAGCGTGCATGTCGTGACGGACGTGCTCGACGTGCAGGTCGGCCTCGAAGGTGGCGAGCTCGAGCGTGCGGATCTGCGCGCTTATCCGCAGGTCAAGGACAAGCCCGATGTGCCGGTGCGGCTGCTCAATCGCGATAGCGCCGATTCGCTGTTCGTAGTCCAGAGCGGTCTGGCGGGCACCAACGGCGAACAAGCCCCGACGCATCGGGCGATCTACAGCGCGGCGGTCACGGAGCTGCGGCTTGCGCCCGGCGAGCAGACAGTGCGCTTGCCGCTGAGCTGGAGCGATGGGCACGGTGTGACAGTCACCAAGACGCTGATCTTTCATCGCGCCGATTACCGAATCGGTGTCGAGTACGAGATTCATAACGGCTCGAGCGCACCATGGACCTTCGCCCCGTATGCGCAAATCCTGCGCTACAACGTGCCGGTGGAGCGATCCTATTTCCGTGTCGACAGCTACGCGTTCAAAGGGCCGGCGATCTTTGACGGCAGAAAGTACGAAAAGCTCGACATCACCAAGGGCGCCACACTCGATCAGTACGTGTCCGATGGCTGGGTCGCGGCCTTACAGCAGCATTTTGTCGTAGCCCTCGTGCCGCCGGCCGATGCCCTGTATCGCTTCTCGCTCAAGCACCAGGGCAATGAATTTCTGCTCAGCGCGACCGGGCCGAGCCAAACCATAGCCGTGAGTGCAACGGCGAGCGCGAGCTCCACGATCTGGGTTGGCCCCAAATTGCAATCGCGGCTCGATCAGGTGGGCCCCAAGCTCAGTCTGGCCACCGACTACGGCAAGTGGTTCAGCGTGCTGGCGCAGCCCCTGTTCTGGCTGCTCGATCACGTGCATTCGCTGGTCGGCAACTGGGGCTTCGCGATCATCATCGTCACGTTTCTGCTCAAGCTGCTGTTCTATCCGCTGTCGGAGGCGAGCGGTCGCTCGATGGCCAAGATGAAGGCGCTCGCGCCCAGGCTCAATGCCTTGCGCGAGAGCTACAAGGACGATCGTGAGAAGCTCAACCGCGCGATGATGGAGCTGTATCAGCGCGAGAAGATCAATCCGCTCGCCGGCTGCCTGCCGATGCTGATCCAGATTCCCGTATTTCTGTCGTTCTACTGGGTCCTGCGCGACAGCGTAGAGATCCGGCAGGCGCCATTCATCTTCTGGATCAATGACTTGTCGGCGCGCGATCCACTTTTCGTCCTGCCGGCCCTGATGGCCGCGGCGATGTTCGTGCAGTACAAGCTCAACCCCCAGGTTGGCGATCCGATGCAGCAGAAAGTCTTCATGTTCATGCCCCTGGCGATGTCGGTCACCTTTGCGTTCTTCCCGGCCGGCCTCGTGCTCTACTGGGTCACCAATACGGTGCTGTCGATCCTGCAGCAGTGGAATATCAATCGTCGCATCGGGGAACTGGCGCGCTCGAAGCGGTGAGCGCGCGCACCGCAAGCGCCGCGCAGTGCGACACGATCGTCGCGGCTGCGACTCCGGCCGGCTACGGCGGCATCGCGATCGTACGTGTGTCCGGCCCAGCCGTGCCGCTGATCGCTGCGCAGTTGCTCGGCGCGCTGCCCGCACCGCGGCTTGCGACGCGTGCGAGCTTTCGGGCGCGCGATGCGCACGCGATCGATACGGGACTGGCGCTGTATTTCCCGGCTCCGCATTCCTATACCGGTGAGCACGTACTGGAATTGCAGGGGCACGGCGGGCCGGTCGTGGTCGAGGCGCTGATTGCACGAGCCCTCGAGCTCGGCGCACGGCGCGCACAGCCTGGAGAATTCACGCAGCGCGCGTATCTGAACGGCAAGCTCGATCTGACACAGGCCGAGGCGGTCGCCGATCTGATCAACGCCGCGTCCGAGGCCTCGGCGCGGGCCGCGCTGCGTTCGCTCGAAGGTGAGTTCTCAGGCCGCGTGCGGGCGTTGGGCGAGCGGCTGCGCGAACTGCGCGCCCACGTGGAAGCGGCCATCGATTTTGCGCACGAGGAGATCGACGTGCTGGCCGATGGCGCGCTCGCCGAGCGCCTCACGGGCGCTGCCCATGAGCTCGCGGGCTTGCGCAAGGCGGGTGTCCAGGGGCGGCTGATCACCGAGGGCATCACGCTGGTGATCGCAGGTCGCCCGAATAGCGGCAAATCATCCCTGCTCAATCGACTCGCGGGCACGGATGCGGCCATCGTCACCGCCATCCCCGGCACTACGCGTGACGTGCTGCGCGAGCGCATACACATCGAGGGCATGCCGGTTCATATCCTCGACACGGCGGGGCTGCGCGAGCTGCCCGCCGATGCGATCGAGGCCGAGGGCATACGCCGTGCCCAGGCCGCGATGGCGAAAGCCGACCGGATTTTGTTCGTGATTGACAGCCTCGCCGATCCGATGGCCGGCGCGTATCTGGCCGAGCGCGCGCGGCTGCCCGCGGCCGTGCCGGTCACACTGGTGTTCAACAAGATCGATCTGATTGCGCCGGGTACGGACTTGGGGGCGCCGGTGAGCGACGCAGTCCGGATCAGCGCACGCACCGGCGAGGGCCTCGAGCAACTGCGCTCGCATCTGAAAGCCTGCGCCGGCCTCGAGGCACGCGAGGAGGGCAGCGCGATCTCGGCCCGGGCACGACACCTCGAGGCCCTGGAGCGCTCGGCTATGCACCTGCAAGCCGCCATGCAGCAGCTCGCGCAGCGCCGCGCGCGCGAGCTCGTCGCCGAGGAGTTGCGCTGCGCACAGTTGGCGCTCGAGCAGATCATCGGCGCCGAGAGCTCGGATGAATTGCTGGGCCGTATCTTCGCCTCCTTCTGCATCGGCAAATGAAGGCCGCGGAAGCGGGCACCGCGCTAGACTGGCGGCATGCGTTTCGCACACACCTTTGACGTTATTGTGGTCGGCGGCGGTCATGCAGGTACCGAGGCCGCCCTGGCGGCTGCCCGCATGGGATGTCAGACGCTGCTGCTGACCCAGAACATTGAGACCCTCGGGGCGATGAGCTGCAATCCCGCGATCGGCGGGATCGGCAAGGGCCACCTGGTGCGCGAGATCGACGCGCTGGGCGGAGCGATGGCGCGCGCGGCGGATCGCGCCGGGATCCAGTTTCGGACCTTGAATTCGAGCAAGGGGCCGGCCGTGCGAGCGACGCGGGCGCAGGCCGACCGAGCGCTATATCGCCAGGCAGTTCGCAGCCTGCTCGAGAATCAGCCCGGGCTCTCACTGTTCCAGCAGGAGGCGGCCGAACTGCTGCTCGAGGGCACGCGTGTGCGCGGTGTCGCGACGCTCAGCGGTATCGTGTTTGAGGCCCCGGCTCTGGTGCTGACCGTGGGCACGTTTCTGGCCGGCCGCATTCACCTCGGACTCGAGCATTACGCGGCCGGGCGCGCCGGAGATCCGCCTTCATTACGACTTGCCGCGCAATTGCGCGAGCTCGCCCCAAAGGTGGGCCGACTCAAGACCGGCACGCCGCCGCGCATCGACGGGCGCACGATCGACTACTCGAGCCTGGCCGTGCAATACAGCGAGGAGCCGCTGCCGGTGTTCTCCTTCCTCGGCCGCGCGAGCGAGCACCCGCGGCAGCTGCCCTGCCACATCACCGCGACCAATGAGCGTACGCACGCGATCATCCGCGCCGCCTTTGACCGCTCGCCGATGTTCACCGGACGCATAGAGGGTACCGGGCCACGCTACTGCCCTTCGGTCGAAGATAAGGTGCATCGCTTTGCGGACAAGAGCTCGCACCAGATCTTCATCGAGCCCGAAGGTCTCGATAGCCGCGAGGTATACCCAAACGGCATCTCGACCAGCCTGCCGTTCGACGTGCAATGGGAATTCGTGCGCAGCATTCGAGGCTTCGAGCAGGCGCACCTGACGCGGCCCGGCTACGCGATCGAATACGACTTCTTCGACCCGCGCGAGCTCAAGGCCTCGCTCGAGACCAAAGCGCTCGCGGGCCTGTTCTTCGCGGGGCAGATCAACGGCACTACCGGCTATGAGGAGGCGGCGGCCCAGGGTCTGCTCGCCGGCATCAACGCCGCGCGCTACCGGCGCGAGGCCTCGGCCTGGACACCGCGGCGCAGCGATGCCTACCTCGGCGTGCTGGTCGATGACCTGGTCACGCGCGGCACGAGCGAGCCGTATCGCATGTTCACGAGCCGGGCCGAGTACCGGCTGCTGCTGCGCGAGGACAATGCCGATGCGCGACTCACGCCGATCGGGCGCGAGCTCGGGCTCGTGGACGATGAGCGCTGGCAATTCTTCGAGCGCAAGCGCCACCTCATCGCTGCCGAGCTCGAGCGACTCGAGAGCTCGCGCTTCAGGCCGGGGCAGATACCGGCGCAATGGGCGGCACGCGTGCTCGGCGGTGCGCCGCCGGAGCGTGACGTCAGCGCCTTTGATTTGTTACGCCGTCCCGAGGTCAGTTACGACACGCTGCTCGAATTGTTCGATGCGGGCGCGCCTCGCGCTACGGCGGACGCGGATGAGCGCCTGCTCGTGCAGGTGCAGCGTGATCTCGAAGTGCGCGCCAGCTACGCCGGTTACATCGAGCGCGCGCACGATGAGATCGAGCGCGCTCGCGCGCAGCAGGACATGGCGCTGCCGCCCGACCTGGATTACAGCGCACTGGCTGGGCTGTCCCACGAGGTGCGCCAGAGGCTCACGCATATCCGTCCGCTCACCATCGGCCAGGCTGCGCGCGTGCAAGGGGTCACGCCCGTCGCGATCTCCATCCTATTGGTGCATCTGCGCCGGCGTGGCGCGCGCGTAGCCTAAAAGAGCCGCTACGCGGCTCGCCGAAGGCCACGCGGCCTCACTTGCGCCAGAAGGTCGGCGTAAACAAGACGGCGAAGGTGATGATCTGGACACGGCCGAGAAACATCGCCGCCACGCAGGTCCAGCTCTGGAAATCCGTGAGCACGCTGTAATGGCCCGCAGGTCCGACCTGATTTAGCCCCGGGCCGGCGTTGTTGACGCAAGCCACGATGGCTGAAAGAGCCGATACGAAGTCCATGCCGCTTATCAGCAGCACGAAGGTCAGCGCCACGATGGTCATGAAATACAGAAAGATAAAAGCCAGTACCGAGTTCACGACGCCGTAAGGTACAACCTGCCCGGCTACCTTCAATGGCACGACGGCCCGCGGGTGCACGAGCGTGAACATCTCGCGCAATGACTGCTTGATCAGGATCAGCGAGCGGAACATTCTGATGCCCCCGCCGGTCGAGCCCGTGCAGCAGCACAAACTGCTCAGAAAGAGCATCCACAGCGGGGCAAATATGGGCCAGCCGCCATAGTCCGTGTTGTAGAAGCCGCTGTCGGTCGCCATCGAGATCACGTTGAAGGCCGCGTAGCGCAGCGAGCCGCCGTAGTCGGCATAGACATGCTTAAGGCTCAGGAACACGCTGATCGCGATGCAGCTGGCGAATATCAGCAGCAGCATCCAGCGCGCCTCGGGGTCGCGGCGATAGACGCTGAAATCGCCTTTGCGCAGGGCCAGGAAATGGGTCGCGAAATTCAAGGCCGCGATCAGCATGAAGACCATGAGCAGCATTTCGATCAGCGGTGAATGGAAATAGGCGATGTTGGCGTCGTGCGTGGAGAAGCCGCCGAGCGACAGGGTCGAGAACGCATGGCAGATCGCATCGAACAGCGACATGCCTGCGGCCCACAGGCTGATCGTGCAGGCGAGCGTGAGAGCGCCGTAGACCAGGCCGAGAGACTTGGCGGTCGCGATGATGCGCGGGGCGAGCTTGGCATCCTTGACGAAGCCCGGCGCGCCGGCGCGATACAGCTGCAGGCCGCCGACGCCCAGCAACGGCAGAATGGCGACCGATAACACGATGATGCCCATGCCGCCGAGCCAGCTGAGCTCGCTGCGCCAGAGATTGACCGCATGCGGCAATTCATCCAGTCCAACCAGCACGGTCGAGCCCGTGGTAGACAGTCCGGACATGGACTCGAAGTAGGCTTTGGTGAACGTCAGTCCCGGCAGATCGATCAGAAATGGCGCCGTGGCCACCGCCGCGATCGTCAACCAGCTGACGGTGACCAGCAGGTACGCATCGCGCGGCTTGAGGTCGTAGCGATAGCGCGCGCCGAGCGCGCGCAACAGCAGACCGGCGAGCACGCTGATGAGCGCGCCGATCACGAAGCCGGGCAGCGCGCCGAATTCGCCGTAGATTATCGCGGTCAGGATCGGCAGCAGGAAAAACAGCCCGAACCAGGCCAGCAGCGAGCCGAAGACATTCAGGACCCCGAGCAGCGAGCGCATCGCTGAGCTTACCTAGGTGTCACTTTGGAACAGGCGCGAGACCGTGTCGATATGCCGCCGGTCGGACAGGAAGATGATGACGTGATCCTCCGCCTGGATCACCGTGTCGTGATGCGCCATGATCACATTCTCGCCGCGCGCGATCGCGACGATGCTCGCGCCCTGCGGCAGCGCGATCTGTTCGAGCGAGCGACCGATCAGCAGCGAGCGCTCCTGCGTGCCGTGCACGACCGCCTCGATGGCCTCGGCTGCGCCACGGCGCAGCGAGTGCACGCGCACGACGTCGCCGCGCCGTACGTGCGCCAACAGCGTGCCGATCGTGATCTGCTGCGGCGAGACCACGATATCGATGCTGTGGTTCTCCATGAGCTCGCCGTAGGAGGGCCGGTTGATCAGCGCCATCACGCGCCTGGCGCCCAAGCGCTTGGCCAGCATCGCCGCGAGCACGTTGGATTCCTCGGAGTTCGTCAGTGCGCAGAACACATCGACGCTGTCGATATTTTCCTCGACCAGCAGCTCCTCATCGGCCGCATCGCCATTGAGCACGATCGTGTTCTCGAGGATCTCGGAGATGCGCCGCGCGCGAGTTGCGTCGCGCTCGATGAGCTTGACCTGATTGCTCTTCTCGAGTGTGCGCGCCAGCCGCAGGCCGATGTTGCCGCCGCCGGCGATCACGAGGCGCCGCACCGGATCCTCGCTGCGGCGCAGCTCCGCCATCACGCGTCGCAGATCGTCCGGGGCCGCGACGAAGAAGATCTCATCGTGCTCCTCGATGACGGTGTCGCCTGCGGTGGGCACGAGCCGGTCGTTGCGGTAGATCGCGGCCACGCGCGCGTCGGTATCGGGCAGGTGCTCTCGCAGCGCGCGCAGTTCGCGCCCAACCAGCAGACCGTCGCGCCGGGCGCGCACGCCGACCAGTTGCACGCGCCCATCGGCGAAGTCCACGACCTGCAGCGCGCCCGGATAGGACAGCAGTCGGGCGATGTAATCGGTGACCAATTGCTCGGGACTGATCCAGACATCCACCGCCAGCGCGCCTTCGATGAACAACTGCTCGCGCGTGGTGTATTCGGAGGCGCGGATGCGGGCGATCTTGGTTGGCGTGCGATAGAGCGTATGAGCGATCTCGCAGGCGACGATGTTGATCTCATCGCTGTTGGTGAGCGCGACCAGGATATCGGTATCCGCTATGCCCGCCGCCTCCAGTACCGAGGGGTAAGCGCCATTGCCGGCCACCGCGCGGATGTCGAGCCGATCCTGCAGATCGCGCAACACGACTTCGTTGGTGTCCACCACGGTGACTTCGTTGGCGGGCTCGCGCGAGAGGTGATAGGCCGCGGTGCGCCCGACCTGACCGGCACCCAGGAGCAAGATTTTCATTGCATCACTTCGAGGTTGGCGTATTGCAGCATGAGCCATTTGGAGCCCTGCCGCTCGAAATTCACCTGCACGCGCGCGTGCGCACCCTGGCCTTCGATATTCAGTACGGTGCCCTCGCCGAATTTGCCGTGACGCACTCGCGTTCCCAGGCGTACGCCCTCGGCTAGAACTTCGCTCAATGGCGAGTGACGCGACGCGTGGCCGCTGAAGGATGCGACGCGCTGCGCCGCGATGCCGACCTCGTCGAAACCCGAAAGCTGCGCCAGGCGGATGCGTGGCCGGATCTCCTCGAGCAGCGCCGGTGGCACTTCCTGGATGAAACGCGATGGCGCGTTGTAGCTATCGACGCCGTGCAGACGGCGCTGCTCGGCATACGTGAAATACAGTTGCCGCATCGCGCGCGTCATGCCGACATAGCAGAGCCGGCGCTCCTCCTCGAGGCTCTCCAGATCATTGAGGGAGCGCTGATGTGGAAACAGGCCGTCCTCCATGCCGCAGAGAAACACGAGCGGAAACTCCAGCCCCTTGGCCGTGTGCAGCGTCATCATCTGCACGCAATCCTCGGCTTGCGTGCCCTGGCCCTCGCCCGACTCGAGCACGGCGTGGGCAAGAAAGCTC
>JBEKWD010000067.1:0-8891 GCA_049513435.1 Steroidobacteraceae bacterium
CGGCGACAAGCGCACGAGTAGCGCGGTAATCAGGCAGGAAACGAGGATCGCGGTTCCGGTCGCCAAGGGCTGAAAGTTCCAGATCGCCGCGTACGGCCGGTCCTGGTACAACGTGATGGCGATGGCCCGGTGCAGATGAGGCCACGGAATGTTCTGCTGAGCCCATAACGGCACCTTGAAGAAGCTCCAGAGGATCACGGTCACCGATATGACGACCCAAGGGAGCCAACCCTGCCAGGCCGGCACCGTGTTGCCCACGGGCGGCCTCTCCAACGGGTCGTCCTTGATCATGTACGCTGCATCCGGCGCCGGCCGCCAGAACCTCAGGAACAACAGCGTGATGAACAAGGAGCACAGTGAGGACAGCACGTTCGTGAGCGCGTAGTCGATATAGTTCGAGGCGATAAACAGCGCAATGCCGAAGCTGGCGCCGGCCACGAGCAGTACCGGCCAGAGCGCACGCAGCGAGCGCCAGCCAGCGTAGAACACCACGACATAGAACGGCATCAACATGGAGATCAACGCGAGCTGTCGACCAATCATCTGGCCGAGCGCTATCGGCGGCAGCCCCGTCACGGCACCGAGCACCGTGATCGGAATACCCAGCGCGCCGAAGGCGACCGGCGCGGTATTGAAGAGCAGCACGCACGAGATGGCCTCGAGGGGCGTGAACCCCACTGCGATCAGCAGCGCGCCCGTGACCGCGACCGGTGTGCCGAAACCGGCGACGCCTTCCAGCAGCGCCCCGAAGCAGAAACCGATGACTACGAGCACCACGCGCCGATCGTTCGGCAAATGGCGGATGACCCAGACGCGCATGGCATCGAAGCGCCCTGAACGCACGGCAATGTTATAGAGCAGCAGTCCGTTGACGACGATCCACATGACCGGCCAGAGCGCAAAGATCGCGCCATTCAGCATCGAGTGCATGGCAAGATTAAGCGGCATCTGCCACGGTACTACTGCAACGATGAAGGCGACAATCAGCCCAGCCAGCGCGGCCTGCCACGCCGGACGCCGCAATATGCCGAGCAACAGCAGCACCATCAGCACGGGCAACATCGCAACCAGGCAGGACAGCACCAGGCTGTTTGCGACCGGTGTCAATAGTTGATGAAACATCGCTCCCCCTATCAAATTAACGCTGCGCTCCAATTCGAGCTCACGTCGCCTACCGATCGGCGCAGCGGCCCCGCCAGAGTCAGTTGCTTATCAATGCATCGTTTCGAGGTGTTCGGCCCGATGAGATGACAATCAATTTCTTCGATTTAGTTGGCAAATTGCAGGCAAATCTTCGTGTCACTGGCACTGCGATACTGGCTGGACAATACCATCAGTTGCTGGCAATATAAAAAAATTATTAACGCAGTCTGATCAGGGACCGATTCGAACGGGGGCGCTGCCATCGATCCAATCGGGACATATTTCTGCCTCGGCATTTTTTGACTCTCACTCGTGCGGGTTCTTAATAGCATTGCTGATCTGCGCGCTTTAGCGCGCGCCCGGGTGCCGCGCGCCATATTCGAGTATGCGGATCGCGGCTCCTTTGACGAGCTCACCCTGGCTCGCAATCGCAGCGACCTGCAGGCCATCGAGTTCCGCCAGCGCGTGATGCGCGATCTATCCAAGCTGTCGGTGGCGAGCACCATGCTAGGACAGCCCGTGACGATACCGTTGGGCATCGCGCCGACCGGATTGTCGGGCTTGTTTCATGGCAATGGGGAGATCCACGGCGCGCGCGCCGCGCAGGCCTTCGGCATTCCCTATTGCATGAGCACGATGTCGATCTGCTCGATCGAGGACGTGCACGAGGCGGTGCGCGAGCCCTTCTGGTTCCAGCTGTACCTGATGCGCGATCGCGGCTTTAACCAGGAGCTCATCGCGCGTGCACGTGCAGCACAGTGTTCGGCCCTGATGCTCACCGTCGATCTTCAGGTCCAGGGCATACGACGCCGGGATGCGCATAACGGCCTGAGCATTCCGCCGCGACTGACATTGAGCAATGCATTGGACATGGCGAGCAAGCCCGCGTGGGCGTTGGGCGTATTGACCGCGAAGCGACGCTCATTCGGTAATCTCACCGTTCGGCTGGGCAAGGGGACCGGGCTCAAAACGCTCTCGGAGTGGATCGGCTCACAATTTGACCCCGCGGTGACCTGGAAGGAGGTCGACTGGATCCGCAGCCACTGGCCCGGAAAGCTGATCATCAAGGGAATCCTGGATCCCGAGGACGCGCAGGTTGCAGCGGGTCTGGGCATCGATGCCATGGTTGTGTCCAATCATGGCGGACGTCAGCTCGATGGCGCGCCGTCATCGATATCGGTGCTACCCGAAATCGCAGAGGCGACGGCGGGCCGTTGCGAGGTCTGGTTCGATGGCGGAATTCAATCCGGTCAGGACATGCTGCGTGCAATCGCGCTCGGCGCCAGCGCGTGTCTGATCGGCAAGGCCTATCTATATGCGATGGGCGCCATGGGCGGCCCGGGCGTGACGCTCGCGCTCAATATTCTGCGCAAGGAGCTCGAGATCACGCTGGCTCTTACCGGCTGCACGGACGTGCGCACCGTCGATGCGAGCATCCTGCGTCGCTCAACGGGCAAAGCGCAGCCAGGCGCATCCCTGCGCCAACTCCCCTGACCCGTTAGACGGGCTGCGGGGCGCGACTGCGCTGCGCCTGCTATTGCTCCGCGACCCGACCTCCCGGGTATGCACCGTAGGAGAACTTCTGCCCGGCGATGCTCGCGTTGTACATCAGGCCGCCCTTCGCGACCGTGAATACAGCCATGCCATTGGTGTACTGACCCTGCGTAGCAGCCATGTGCTTGTCCGCGCTGGCGCCGCTATTCTCGCCGGTCGTGCCTGCGCTGGCGGAAGCCGAAGCGGTAATCGCCGTGACGCCCACATCGCCACTGAACTCAAAGTTGCCGCCGGTAAAGCGGTCCAGGGCGAGCTTATCCTGGAAGAAAATAACCTCGCTGTAGGCTTCCCCGCCAGCCTGGAAGCCAGCGCTGACTTGCGCCATGCTCACGTGGCCAATGGGTATGCCGTGTGCGTAGACTTGCCCGGTCCCATACGCCCCGCCCACGCCGAGCCCGCCCTTGCCTATGGTCGGAAAAATCGCATAGCCATAGGAATTGCTAAAGAACCACCTGCTCTCGCCGGCATGCCGGAAGATCGAGAGCGTGTCGGACTGAGCATCGGCCAATGCCACGCCGGCTGGAATTCCCAGCGCCGCCACTAATAACCATAACCGCAATAGCGCTTTCATGATTGATCTCCTTGGGAATAACTCCCGCGGTGCAACTGTCCGCGCCTGCAGCCTGAGCGCGGCAGTTCCTCAAGTCTGTAGGATGGGACCTCACTCGCCCGCCAGACTGGCACAGCGCACGGCCTGCGCCCACGCCGCCATACGCTGCCCGGCCCAGTCGCGGCTGTGCATCGGCTCGAAGCGGCGATCCAGGCGCCAGTTGGCCGCGACCTCGCTCTGATCGGACCAATAGCCCGAGCCCAGACCCGCCAGATACGCCGTGCCGAGCGCCGTGGTCTCGGTGACCGTCGGTCGCAGCACCGGTACGCCGAGCAGGTCCGCCTGGAACTGTAGCAGCAGATTGTTGACGCTCGCGCCGCCGTCCACGCGCAGCTCAGTGAGCGTTTGCTGCGCATCGCGTTGCATGGCCTGCAGCACATCCGAGCTCTGAAAGGCGATCGCTTCGAGCACTGCCCGTGCGAGGTGTGAGCGATTCGTCCCGCGCGTGATCCCAGTCATCGTGCCGCGCGCATGCGCATTCCAATACGGCGCGCCAAGCCCGGTGAACGCCGGCACCAGGTGCACACCGCCGCTGTCCGGCTCGCGCGCTGCGAGCAGCTCAACCTCCGCTGCGGATTGAATCAATCCCAGGCCATCGCGTAGCCATTGCACCGCCGCACCGGCGACGAACACACTGCCTTCGAGCGCGTAGGTACGTGTCGCGCGCTGCCAGGCGATCGTACAGATCAGTCGATGCTGGGAGTGCGTCGGCGCGCAGCCGATATTCATCAGCAAGAAGCAGCCCGTGCCGTAAGTATTTTTGGCGCTGCCGGGCGCCACGCAACACTGCCCGAACAATGCCGCCTGTTGATCACCGGCAATGCCGGTGATGGCAACGCGATGGCCACCGAGCTCGGCGTACGGCGCATCCTGCGCTCGCAGCGAGGAAGCCACGATCGTAGGCAGGCACGCTCGTGGAATGCCGAACAAATCGAGCATGGGCTGCGACCACGTGGCGCTGTCTAGATCCAACAGCAGTGTGCGACTGGCGTTGGTCACATCGGTGACGTGAGCACGACCAGCGCTGAGCTGAAAAATCAGCCAGCTGTCGATCGTGCCGAAGGCGAGCTCGCCACGCTCGGCGCGAGCGCGCGCTTGCGGCACCTGCTCGAGCAGCCAGGCGAGCTTGCTGGCCGAGAAATACGGGTCCAGACGCAGCCCCGTGCACCGCTCGATCGCCGCTTCGTGCCCGAGCCCGCGCAGCCTCTCGCAGGCCTCCGCGGTGCGCCGATCCTGCCAGACGATGGCCGGGGCAACCGGCTGGCCGCTCGAGCGCTCCCAAAGCACACAGGTCTCACGTTGATTGGCGATACCAATGGCGGCGATGTCCTGGGGGCCCGAATGCGCCTGCATGAGGACCTCTTCAATCGTGGTGCGCTGGGTCGCCCAGATCTCCTGCGCGTCGTGCTCGATCCAACCGGGGCGCGGGAAGTGCTGAGTGAATTCGCGCTGCGCTATCGCAACGGGCGTGCCTTGGCGGTCAAACAGTACCGAGCGGCAACTGGTCGTGCCCTGATCGAGCGCCAGTATCCAACGGCTCATCGGCACTCATGGGGCCGCTGGCCGCGGCAATAGCACTCGAAGTCGACGCTCCATCTGCTTGAGATCGGGCTCGCCGCGGTAGCGCGCGACGACGCGGCCTTGCGCATCGATCAGATAGGACAAAGGCAGGCCGAGGATGCCGCCGTAGAGCTGCCCCAATTGCGCATCACCCATGATGACGGGATAGGCCAGATGATCGCGCTGCGCCAGCTGGCGCACCGCCTGCAACTCATCATCCATGGCTACGCCGAGGATCTGCAGCCCGCTGGGCCCGTAGCGTTGCTGCCAGGCCGAAAAGCGCGGGATCTCTGACAGGCAGGGCTCGCACCAGGTGGCCCAGAAGTTGAGGAGGATGACTTTGCCCCGATAGGCGCTGAGCGCGCGCGACTTACCATCCAGGTCAGTACGCGTGAAATCGGGGGCCGCCTTGCCGGCTAGCGGCGCAGTTTCGGCAGCATCGACCTGCGCGGCGGCGGCGCTTTGAGCCACGGCCGCTACGCCCGTAAGAGCAACCAGACCGAGCGCGATGACAACTGTGCGCAAGATGCTACTGACCCGTGCTCACTGGGTAGCCCTTCTCGGCCCAGTCGGTACCGAAATCATGGGCAATATAGAGCACCTTGAGGTGGCGGAAACCCAGCGCGCGCAATCGGCGATAGGCGGCTGCAATATTCGGGCAGTGAGCCCAGGGACAGCAGCCGCAATAGAGCACGATCTCAGTATCCCTGGGCAGTTGCGCAACGCGCTGGCCGAGGGCCTCGAGTCCGTCGCCCTGCCCGGCCGGGCCAGCAAACTCGGAACCGGTGATATGAGACTGCGTAAACAGAAGCTTGAAGCCCACTTGCAGCACCAGCGGCGCCGGAGCCGACGGGGCCTGCAGCCTGGCCGCGAGCTCAGCCGGTTGGATCAGATCGGCATGCGGAATTGAGCTCGCCGGCAGGTGCGTCGCCGCGGGGGCCTGCACGCAAACCAATATACTCACGAGGCCGACGAGGGCCGTCAGCAGTGAGCGGGACTGCTTACTCATTGAGATAAGGCCGTTCATCTTTTGGCCAGTGTAGCTCGTCGCTGCAGTCCGGTGCGCACAGCGCGTGCGGAGAGCTCGTCAACGCAAGTGCCCCCTTTTGCGTTCTGAGTCGGTTGGCAGAGACAGATTTGGTATTGATTCGTCCGGCACTAGAGTTGGTGCAATCAATGGGGGACAGTTTCTCGCAGCCGTCGCAGCACGGCGCGAGGTAACCATCTAGGAGCAGTAGACATGATGCGCATACGCTCACGGCGACTCGACTTGACGTACTTTAAGTCTCTGTTGCTAAAGATTTTTTCGATCGGTGTAGTCGCCACCTTGGCGGCCTGCGGTTCAGGCGGATCGGGCGGCTCCATGGGCGATGCCGGGCTTGCCGGGACGAACAGCTCCCCGGGCTCGGGTCCGAGCGCTCAGTCCTGCAGCAGCAGCTGCGGCGGTGCGATGATCAGCCTGAGCGATGCCGCCGGAGACTTTGACAGCTACATCGTCAACGTCGTATCGCTGCAGCTCACGCGTTCGGATGGCACCGTCGTGCAGACACTGCCGGTGACCACGCAAGTCAATTTTGCGCAGCTGGTTAACCTATCCGAGATCGTCAGTACCGCGCAGATTCCGGCGGGCCGCTATGTTTCGGCATCGCTTACGCTCGATTTCAGCGGCGCGACAATCGTGGTGGACAACGGCACTACCGGTGTGACGATCGCTGCGGGCAATATCATTGATGGCGCCACTTCTTTGCCGCTGGCGGCGCCGAACTCGACCCAGATGACCTTGACGCTCTCGTTCGCAGCGGACAATCAGCTGGTCGTCACGCCCAATTCGGTCGCAAACCTCGCTCTGGACTTCAATCTGCTCGCTTCCAACACCGTGGCTCCGTCCGCCAGCAATCCGACCACGGTCACGGTCAATCCAGTGCTGACTGCGAGTCTGGTGCCCGATACGACCAAGCAGCTTCGCGTACGCGGCCCCCTGGTCAGCGTGAGCACGACTGGCAGCAGCTACAACATCAACGTGCGGCCGTTCTACAACGACAGCGGTACGAGCGGACAGCTGACGGTCAATACGACCACGAGCACGACTTACTCGATCAACGGCACGAGCTACACCGGGGCCGCCGGGCTCACGCAGCTGGCGACGCTGGCGACTGGCACGCTCACGGTGGCGTATGGGAGCTGGAGCACCAGCACCCAGAGCTTCACGGCCACGAGTGTGCTCGCGGGCTCCAGTGTGGCGGGCACTACGATGGACAGCATCGAGGGTACGGTCGTGGCCCGAGCGGGCGATACGCTGACGCTCGACAACGGAATTCTGAACCGCCCGAGCTGGAATTGGGTCAATTTCATGTCTCAGGTGACCGCCACGGTGGGCACCGGGACGACTGTTACTGAGCTCGGCGTCCCCGGCTCATTTGCAATACAGGACATTTCGGTGGGCCAGCATGTCCAGCTGTTGGGTTCCTTCAGCACCGGCAGCACGGGTAATGGCACGCTGGATGCGACCAGTGGCAGCGCGCAGCTTGACCCGACCGACCTGGTCGGTACGGTGACGGGCAGCACGGCAAATCTGGTGACCTTGAACCTGCAAAGTCTGGACGGACGCGCCCCTTCGGTCTTCAACTTTGCCGGCACCGGCACCAGCAGCGCGCAGGATGCAACGGCAACGGCCTACACGGTCAACGTACCGGCGGGCCTGTCCGCGGTGGCTTCACTGAGCACCGGCTTGCCAGTGCGCTTTACCGGCTTCGTGAGCCCCTTCGGGTCCGCTCCGCCTGACTTCGTTGCCCAGGCATTGGTCAGCTACGCGCAGACCGCAGGAGTACTGGATGTCCGTTGGGCCATGCCGGGTCTGACGGCGCCGTTTGCCACATTGACGGGGAGCGAATTGTTGATCAGCCAGACCACGCTGAACAGCAGCGCGCAGGATTATCTGCGAATCGCCTCGGTCACGCTCAACCCGGCGACAGTGAGCACGGGGCTGGAAATCGTGCCCGACGCATCGGCCACGAACCCGCAATTTGCCATCGCTCATCTGCAGGCGCGTAACATCGACGGCTTCAGCACATTCGCTGACTTCGTCACAGCCTTGACCAGCGATCTGAACGGCACCGACACGATGCTTCAGATCCTGGCCTACGGTCCCTACAACGCAACTACCGGCGTGCTACAAGCGGAACAAATGATCGTGGTTTTGGACCAATGAGGTAAGCCCATCCGTAAAGAGCTGGCCAATGCACTCATGAAGCCTCGCGATACCGGGATATTGCCCCGCTTGACCGGGGCGCTACTGTGCGCGGCAGTCCTTGCGACACCGCGCCCGGCGCACGCGGCCCTCGGCGCGGGCCTGGATTCTCTGGTCGGTGACCAGGCGATCCTAGGGGGTGCGGATGTCGTGACACCGATGACAACTTATGATCTGCATGAGATCAAGGCCGCGAGCGGTACCACCGTGCGTGAGTATGTCTCACGCGAGGGCACCGTGTTCGCGGTCAGCTGGCAGGGGCCCAGCCACCCCAACCTGCAGCAACTGCTCGGCAATTCCTACAGCACGTATCAGGTAGCCGCGCGCGCGCATCGTCGAGGGCATCATATCGTGTCGATCAATACACCCGAGCTCGTCGCGAGTGTACTGCGGCTGCAACGCACCTCCAGCGGACAGATCTATGTGCCGGGGCTCGTGCCGCAAGGCGTCGCGGCAGCAAGTCTGCGCTGACCAGCGCGGACTGGAGTGCCAATGTCCGTACGTGTCTTATCGGTCGCACTGCTGGCGATGGCGGCCAGCGCCCTCTGCGCTTGTGGCGGCGGCTCGGGCTCGAGCTTGAGCTCGAGCACATCGGGAAGCAGCTCGGGCTCAAGCGCGACATCGAACACACTTGCGATCACGATCGATGGGGGATCGGCTGCGATCGTGCAGGCCGATGGGATCATCCCCAACTTTGCCTATGTCAGCGTGACGATCTGCGCGAACGGCTCGACGAGCAACTGCCAGAGCATCGATCACGTGCAGATCGATACCCAT